>CAZUCH010000258.1:0-5221 GCA_964619045.1 uncultured Planctomycetales bacterium
CCCACGCCCACGACGACCACGATCTCGCGACCTTGTGCCCGCTGCTCGTCGGCGATCTTCTGAAGGCGTTCGAACTCCGCCGGATAGTCCTGTTCCTCGGGTAGAGGGTACTTCGTTCCGTCCGGACTGATTGAGTAGTCCATCGCAAACTCCTTGCGAAATGCGGTGATGTCGTTTTGGCGATGTCGTTCCACGACGTGGATCGACGGTGATGACAGGCTAAGTCACGGGGGGTGATTGTGCAAGATCGACGCGCCGCCCGAGCTCCTCCGGGGGTGCATGACACTCCGGGCAGGGTGCCACCAGGACGCCGCGCGCCGTCTCCGCGGAACGGCAGGGCGGCGCCCGGCGGATTCAGTCACGAACCCGTCGCTTTGCGACTTCGTTACGCGGCTGTGCAGCCGTCGCCGGACTCGGTATCCTACACGTCTTCAGCGTGTGGCGGCCCGACCGCCGCCGATCCCGAGCGCGGCCCAGTTGCAGATCATCAGGAAACCCAGATGCTTCAGACACCCCTAATCGCCTTTCACCAAGAGCACAATGCCCGACTGGTCGATTTCGCCGGCTGGGAGATGCCCGTCCTCTACGGCAGCATCATCGACGAGCACAACTTCACCCGAGAGCACTGCACCATGTTCGACGTCTCGCACATGGGCCGCGTGGTCTTCAGCGGACCCGACGCCGAGGCCTTCATGGATCGGCTAAACACCCGCAACATCGGCACCGCCAAGCCCGGCATGTGCCGCTACAGCCATATGTGCAAGGACGACGGCGGCATCCTCGACGACGTAATCGTCTCGCGAGCCGAAGACCACTTCCTGGTCGTCTGCAACGCCGCCAACCGCGAGAAACTCCTCGGCTGGTGGGACCAGCAACGAGCCGGCTTCGACGTCGAAATCACTGACCGCACGATGGAAACCGCAATGGTCGCCATACAGGGCCCGGAAGCCTTCGAGACCCTCGGCAAGCTGCTGCCCGTCCCGATCGATGATATCAAACGCTACCGCTTCAAAACTGGCAACGTCATGGGGAACGACTACATCCTGGCACGCAGCGGCTACACCGGCGAAGACGGCCTCGAGATCATCATCCCCGCCAACATGGCTCTCATGGCCGTTCGCATGCTAATCAGCCAATCCGAGGAATTGGGGCGTCCGATAAAGCCCGCCGGCCTCGGTGCCCGCGACACGCTCCGCCTCGAAGCCGGCATGCCCCTGTACGGTCACGAGCTGAGCGAAGACTGGGATTCGATCACCGGCGGCCAGGAATGGGCCTGCGACCTGAGCAAGGACTTCATCGGCTCGGAAGCGCTACAGAAAATCAAGGAACGCGGCCCAGAGCGGACAATCACCGGCCTCGAAATCGACGGCAAGCGCATCGCCCGCCCCGAAACCCCCATTATGACCGGCGACGAACAGGTCGGCGTAGTAACCAGCGGCACATTGAGCCCGACCCTGAGTAAGAACATCGCCCTGGCCCTGTTGCGCACCAGCCTTAGCGCCCCCGGCACCAAGCTGGAGGCCGATCTCCGCGGCAAGCGCGTCCCGGCGACCGTGGTGCCGCTCCCGTTCTACAAACGGGCTAAGTAGCCGACCGTCTGGGTCGGGATGGGTGGCTGAATCGGCGATTGCTTCTTGGATCGCGCGACGTCGTTTGGTAGCATGTGGGGTGTTGGGCCATAGTCCGGTAAACGGGCGATGCTCGTCCATGCACTGCCCGTGTGACCTCTATTGGTGGAGTGCAGTCATGCCACGTTCTACAATTCCGTCCCCGTGGATTTCGGATGCTGGTCGGCGAGCCGGCGGCGAGCCGCTGGCCGCGACGAATTTGCGGCAGACGTCCACGCGGGAGATACTGTACGCGTTCGGAGACTGGTGCGGTACGAACGGCACGATGGTGTACTTCTTGGACGTGCCCGCGCCGCCAGGCGTGCTCACTCTAACCGACAGCGAGTGCGTCGAACTTGACAGCGACGACGACGTGGGTTTTGCCGATTACGCCGAGTTCCAGAGCCTGTTGGCAGGCTTGTAGGTTCTACTGAAGGGAGCAATGTTATGAGATTCAGGTTCTTGGTTTGCGCGGTGGCTGTTACGTCGCTGGTAGCTGCTCCGGCTGCACGGTCGGAGCCGGTGATTGTCGAGGGGGGTTGGACGCTGATCCGCTCGATCAGCTTCAGTCAGCCATGGGCGGCTCACTACAACCCTGTTGACGGTTTGATCTACGTTGGACAGCGAGCGTCCAGTGGTGGTTTGTACGTTGTGAACCATCAGGGCTACGCAACCAAGCTGGCCAGCGCCAGCAATCCGGCCGCAGTCGTAGTAGACCCCGACGACGGTGATGTCTTCGTGTCCGAGGACTATGGCGGGAGTATATACCGCACGGCCTTTGGCCAGACGGGTCGTGAGACCTGGGTATCCGGTTTTCATAGCGGTGATGACGACCCTATCGGTATGGCCATCGCACCGAGCGACTACGCCGGCGAAGTCGTTGAACCAGGCCAAGCCCTGGTCGTGGACCGCGGCAACAGCGGTACCGACGGCGTGTGGGGCTGGTCGCCGGATGTTGCCCAGGGCGAGTGGGCGGTACACCCAGATGACGGAACGTTGAACGACGCGGTGGACATCGCGATCAGCTCTTCCGCTGTATACGTCGTTGATACGGTGGGCTCGTCCGCCGGGATAATCTACGTGCTGTCCGGCGGAGGAGTACTGACTCCTTTGGCCACTTCGGAGCCCCTTGCGGATCCTGCGGGGATTGCGTGTGACCCCCTCACTGGCGATCTATATGTGGTCGAATCTGTTGCGGATCGCTTGGTCCGCGTTGACACGAGTACTGGTGATGTCAGCGACGTATTCACGGGTTTCTCAAACATCAGTTGGGCTGCGGTTGATGTTACGCCGGACGGTCTTCGGCTCATTGTCACCGACCATGGTGGGGGCATGATCTACGTTTTCGGGCGGTGTGATGCCTCGGGCGGAGCGGCGCCTGATTGCAACGAGAACGGCCAGGCCGACTTCTGCGACATCCATCTTGGCACGAGCCCCGACTGCAATGGCAACCAAGTCCCGGATGAGTGCGACTTGATCTCCGGTGTGAGCGACGACTGTAACGACGATGGTCGGCCGGACGAATGCCCGGTGTGCCCGCCGCTGGATGTGGTGTTTGTCATGGACACGTCCTCGTCGATGGACGACGAGGCGGCCGCGCTGTGCCAGAGCGTGGACGCCGTGGTGGCTCAATTGCTGTCCGCGGGCTTGGAAGTATCGCCGACGTTGCTGGGTATCAGCGCGAACCCCGGCGGGGCGTACGGCTGCCTGACCGACAACGTGGTCAACATGCTCGGCACGACGGTGCCGGGGACACCTCCACCCGGTTTGGAACTGCTTGGCGACTGCCCCGGCGGTAATGAGGTGGCATCCGAAGATTGGGGGTTGGCCGTGGCGGTGGTGGCTGGCGAGTTCCCGTGGCTGCCCGATGCAATGCGTTTGATCGTGCCGATCAGTGACGAGGGTCCCTGGTGCGGCGACCCCGTTACGCAGAACGATGTAGACTCGATCGCACATGCCATTGTGATTGCACAGGAGAGTAACGTCATAGTATCGCCGATCACCGGGACCGGCTCTAGTGGCAGTGTTATCGCCTTGGCGCAACAGATTGCGGTGGCCACGGGCGGCGTGCACTCGTATTCGTCGGCCCCTGATCAGGACATTGCGGAGTCCTTCGTTGAGCTGGTAATGGAAGCCTGTTCCGTGGTGACCGACTGCAACGAGAACGACGTACTCGACGAGTGCGAGGAGATCGGCCTGGGGGATTACGATGCCGACGGCGACATAGACTTTGACGATTTCGCTGGTTTTCCCTCCTGCATGGGTGGTCCGGTTGTGACGCCGGTACATCCCGTGGAGGAGTGTATCCAGGCCTGCCTAGCCGCCTTCGATCTCGACATTGACCTGGACGTCGATCTGCACGACTTCGCCGAATTCCAGATTGCGTTCACCGGCCCACAGTAGCTGGCAGGGCTGGGGCGCTATGTGGCCGCAACGTGGAACATGCGGGTCCAGAATACCCAGGCTACGGGTGCGGCCAGGAGGGGGGAATCCAGGACGTCTAGTACGCCGCCTAGGCCGGGAAACGCCTGGCCGGAGTCCTTCACGTCGGCGTCACGCTTGAGCAGCGAAACGCACAGGTCGCCGGCGACCGAGAACAGCCCCATCAGCAGGCCGAGGGTGGCCAGCGCCCAGGGGTACGAAACGTAGCGTTCCTCGATGGGCAGGATGCCGGAGTCGTGCAGCCAGTGGCCGACAGCCAGCGCGCAAATGATCGTGATGACCATGCCGCCGACGAAACCCTCCCAGGTCTTCTTGGGGCTCAGCCAGGGGATCATCTTGTGGCGACCGAATAGGCGGCCGGTGAAGTAGGCCCCGGTGTCGGTGATCTTGACGAGGAAGATCGAGAACAGCAGGGCGGCCATGCCGAAGCTGCCGCCGACCTCCATGCGCAGCTTGGTGAGGAAGCCGGCCAGGGCACCGGTGTAGAAGATGATGAAGACCGTGAAGGCGATGTTCTCCATCGCGTTTTCGGTGCCACGCCGGACGGCCTGCGACATGAAGACGAAGGCGATTGCGATCGCCATCCAGAGCATACCCCACGATTCGTCGTAGCCGCCGGTGAGTGGCGACAGGTTGAATGAGACGTACGGGCCTAGGACCAGGGCGGCGACGAACACGAGTGCCGTGCGACGAAAGGGCTTGTAGCCGCGCGCGAATGCGAAGTATGCCAGCTCGTTGGCGCCCAACAGCGTCATCACCAAAACGATCAGCGTGCAGATGGCCCCGTTGGCGGCCCATGGGCCGAGGTCGTGGCCCAAGAGCGTAGGTTGCCAGTGTGGGGGAGGCTGGGCCGCGAGATAGCCGTCGAGCAGCAAGAGCCCGACGATCAGAATGGCCAGCGGTATTCCTACAAGTAGTCGTTTGCGCATATTGGTTCGCGGCGGGCCCGCGTCGTATCAGTCCTGGTCGTGCGGCGAGGCGGAGTTGCCGGCCGCCGGGACGGCGCCGTAGCGTCGCGATCGTTTTACGTAGCTCAGTATGGCCTCGTGCAGTTGGTCGACGCCGAAGTCCGGCCACAGCACATCGGTGACGTAAAGTTCAGAGTAGCTGATCTGCCAGAGCAGGAAATTGCTGATTCGCATTTCGCCGGCGGTTCGGACGACCAGGTCGGG
>CAZUCH010000259.1:0-5207 GCA_964619045.1 uncultured Planctomycetales bacterium
TCCAGCAGGTTTCGAGATCGATTGGGCCGGCGAGGGTGAGTGGAAGATAACCATCGACGTGATGCGCGACCTGGGGCTCGCCTTCGCGGCGGCATGCCTGGGCATCTACGTCCTGCTGGTCTATGAGACGAAGAGCTACCTTATGCCCCTGATCCTGATGATCTCGATCCCCTTGACCATCATCGGCATCATGCCCGGGTTCTGGCTGCTCAACGCCCTGACCGGCGACCCGGTCGGCCCCTGGCAGAATCCGGTCTTCTTCACCGCCACGGCGATGATCGGGATGATCGCGCTATCGGGGATCGCGGTGCGCAACGCGATCCTGCTGATCGAGTTCGTCCACCATGCGCTGGAGGCGGGGAAGTCGCTCCAAGAAGCTCTGATCACCAGTGGCGCGGTACGGCTGCGTCCGATCATCCTGACCGCCGGGACCGCCATGTTGGCCGCCTGGCCGATCACGCTCGATCCGATCTTCAGTGGGCTGGCCTGGGCGCTGATCTTCGGTCTATTCGTCTCGACGGTTTTCACGTTGGTGGTGATTCCGGTAGTTTACTACATGGTCTACGATCGGCGCACAGCGTGACGTGATGCGGATACCCCGGAGCCACAACTCGCGCCAATCTGGCCATGCCGGAGTCATACAGCCCAGGCGGCGAACACGCCAATTAAGTATGGTGTCCCCAAAATTCGTGTCCCCCAAATCCTCAAAATCCCGCACAACGGGGAGTATCGCGAGTTCCGGGGAGAATCGGCAGGTCGCGGTGGTCGAGGTCGTCGAACGGGTGGATTCTCGACGAGAGAGATCGGTTTCGGTTGGAGCGAGAGGCCACAGGCGGTATAACGGCGATCGAAGGCCCGATGAATGGACAATCCTGGTAAAGAACGAAGGGACAACAAATGGCTTCAATCACACTGAAGGGTAACCCCGTGAGTACCGTTGGCGAACTCCCCGCCGTTGGAAGCGCTGCCCCCGCCTTTTCCGCGGTCAAGACCGACCTCTCCGAATGCGTGCTGGCCGACCTCGCCGGCAAGAAGGCCGTGCTCAACATCTTCCCCAGCATCGATACCGGCACATGCGCCGCCTCGACCCGCCGCTTCAACAAGGAAGCCGGAGAGTTGAAGAACACCGTGGTGGTTTGTGTATCCGCCGACCTGCCCTTTGCGCTTGGCCGCTTCTGTGGTGCCGAGGGCCTTGAGGGCGTCGTTCCGGTCTCCGTTTTCCGCAATCCGGAGTTCGGAACAGGTTACGGTGTGACCATCGCCGACGGACCTCTCGCCGGCCTTCTTTCCCGCGCCGTCGTCGTGATCGACGAGGCGGGCAAGGTGGTCTACACCGAACAAGTTCCCGAAATCACTCAGGAACCGAACTACGAGGCGGCACTGGCAGCACTTTAGACAGTCTCCCCCAAGAAACACCTCGCCCGGCCGTCGCCTCGCAGCTGCCGATTCCGCATGCGTGGTCCACGGAGCCGCAGACGCGGTCCCCTCTCAGGGAGTATTCCAGACGGCTGAAGTGTTGCGATCACTCATGGAGACGACACCGACAAGAAGATAGCCGGCTACTCTGTCTTCCGTTGAGCCTCATCCCTGGGCTCATCAGCTTGGCCTCCTTTCGGCGCCTGCTCCTCATCCACCGGAGTCACCCCTGCTGACCCTACGTGAAACATCTTCTCGCCCGTGTCGGTCTTGGCGCTCCCGGCTTCGTTGGTTCCCCCGTCCCATTTCCATCTGACCTCCGAGTGTGCTCCCAGCCGGATGTATGTGCCCTGGGCCAACGCGTCTCCCGCCTTGATGACGTGCCAGGCCCCCGTTTTCTCCGTTGCGCCGGCCCGGACCTCGCCCTTCGCCCGCGTGATCCCGAGGTGCCCGCTTCCCTTGGGCAGGCAGCGCCACCAGTTGTGGTAGTTCTCCTTGCTCGAACCCCGATAGCGGCTCGCCACGAATACGGGTCGGCAGGATCCGTCGGTACAACGATCCACCCACCAGTAGCTCTTCCCGCGCTCCTCATAGCCGGTGACCACCGGCCGGCCAAACCGTCACGAGTACGCGTCGTTGGTCCAGCCTCTGTTGAGGTGCTGCCGCTCCCGACACTTCCCGCCGGCGAACTCACACCCGTACACCACGACGACGTAGCGCCATCGGATCTTCTCGCTGCGGTCTCCGTCATCGTCCAGATCGCCGACGTCTTGCTCGTACTTAACGGGCAGGTTGCCTCCGGGCTTCCCGCTCTCGTCCTCACATGCGCAGCGCTCGCCTTCGTTGGCGGCAATGAAGTGGCAACGGTTCCAGTCCCCCTTGGCACGGAGGGCCTGACACGCCTCCTCGTCGGCGACATTCTCCCTGCAGCCGGACCGGCTGCCGTCATCCATCCACAGGAATCAGCAACCGGCGTTGGCCGAGACGAGAGTCGCCAAGCTGCATCCAACGATACAGATTACTAGCGGAAGGGGTGTGTTCACGGTGCTCGCTCCGATTCAGGTGTTTCTCCGGTCCGCTTTCGGCGGTGAAATCCGCGGTCCCTCGGGTGCCAATGATACCCTTTCCCGGGTTTCGTGGGCACCGCGCCCGTCCCAGTCTCGTCAAGTTGCCCCGCGGAGCCTGGCCACGGGACCGTAGGACGGCCCAATGAGCCGACGAAAGGCTCACACCCCAGCAGCCAATGCGCCTTCGCGGCGCGGAATCCTGAGACGCGACAGCCCTGGAGTCGCAGTAACGCTGTGACGGTGTTGATTTCGTGCCGGGCATTTGCAACAATGGCGAGATTGTCATTCCGGACAGGTTGATCCACTAGAGAGTAAAACAATGTTCCGAAACCTCGACACAAAACAACTGGCCTCCGACGTCAAGTGGTTTCGCATCGAAGCCCCGCTGGTTGCCAGACACCGCGAACCAGGGCAGTTTGTCATCATCCGTCTCGATGAGACCGGCGAACGTATTCCGCTCACCATGGCAGACGCCGACCGCGAAAAGGGCACCATCGAGTTGATCGTCAAAGCGATCGGCAAGACCACCAAGGTGCTCTTCACCAAGGAGGCTGGCGACACCATCACCGATGTCATGGGGCCGCTGGGAATGCCCACCGAAATCGAAGAGGTCAAGCATGCCGTCCTAGTCGGCGGCGGCGTCGGGACGGCCGTCATCTACCCGCTCGCCAAAGCCCTGCGCGACAAGGGCTGCTTTGTCAGCTCGATCACCGGCGGTCGCACCAAGGAGTTTGTGGTCCTTGAGGAGGAGTTGGGCAAGGTCTCGGATGTGGTCTACGCTTGCACCGACGATGGCAGCCACGGATTCCACGGCACCGTCGCCGACAAGCTCATCGAGCTGATCAACGACAAAGAGAAGCCGATCGGCGCCATCTACTGCGCCGGTCCGGTGCCCATGATGCGGGCCATTGCCGAACTCACGCGCCCGCATGGCATCAAGACCGTCGTCTCGCTCAACCCGATCATGATCGACGGTACGGGCATGTGCGGCGGCTGCCGCGTGACGGTCGGCGGCAAGACGCAGTTCGCCTGCGTGGACGGGCCCGAGTTCGACGGCCATCAGGTTGACTACGCCGAGTTGGCCGACCGCCTGACCACTTATCGCGATCAGGAGCGTCAGGCCATGGACCAAATGAGCCATACTTGCAAGTTGAATGGTGTGATCAAGTAGCGCTCCGGCCGCCTTGTCACCTTGTTACGTTGTCACTGTGTTACTGTCAGTAATCCCCTGGCGGAAGAAGGTAAACGAGTCATGGCATTGACCCCCAAGGAGCGGATGGCGATCACTCGGCAGCAAATGCCCGAGCGCGCCGCGAACGAGCGCAACCAGGATTTCAACGAAGTCAACATCGGTTTCGGCGAAGCGATCGCCCAGAAAGAAGCCAATCGGTGCTTGCGCTGCAAGAAGGCCAAGTGCGTGTACGGTTGCCCGGTCGGCATCGATATTCCCGGCTTCCTCATTGCAGTCGCCGATGGTGACATGAAGGGCGCCGCGGAGATACTGCTCAGCGCCAACGCTCTGCCGGGCATCACCGGCCGCGTGTGCCCCCAAGAGGAGCAGTGCGAGCAGGTCTGCGTACGGGCCAAGGGCAAGAAGAAGAGCAAGCAAGATGGCGAGCCGGTCGCGGTCGGACACCTCGAGCGTTACGTCGCCGACTGGGCCCGCGAGAACCTCGACATGAAGACGTTGCTGGCGGACTCCACGGGCATCAAGATCGCCGTGGTCGGTTCCGGCCCGGCCGGCCTGACGTGTGCGGGCGAACTGGCGAAGAAGGGCCACGACGTCACCGTATACGAAGCCCTGCACAAGGCCGGCGGCGTGCTGTGCTACGGTATCCCCGAATTCCGCCTGCCCAACGAGGTCATCGACTCCGAGGTCGATCGGCTGCGCGAGATGGGCGTCAAGATCATCTGCAACGTCGTCGTCGGTCGCACGTTCACCGTCGACGAGTTGCTCGGGGAGGAGGGTTTTGACGCGATCTTCGTCGCCAACGGTGCCGGCCTGCCGATCTTCATGAACATCCCCGGCGAGAACCTCAAGGGCGTGTACTCGGCCAACGAGTACCTGACGCGCTCCAACCTGATGGGAGCCTACGATTTCCCCGAGCACGACACCCCCATCATCAAGGGCAACAAGGTGGTGGTAATCGGCGGCGGCAACGTCGCCATGGACGCGGTTCGCACGGCCAAGCGACTGGGCGCCGAAGAGGCCACGCTGGTTTATCGTCGTAGCCGCACGGAGATGCCCGCCCGTAACGAGGAGATTCACCACGCGGAAGAAGAGGAGATCATCTTCAAGCTCCTGTGCAACCCGCTGCGTTACCTGGGCGACGAGAACGGCTGGGTCAAGGGCATCGAGTGCATTCAGATGGAGTTGGGCGAGCCTGACGATTCCGGTCGCCGGCGTCCGGTGCCCATCGAGGGTTCGGAGTTCATCATCGATTGCGACGTTGCCATCCCGGCCATCGGCACGCGGGCCAACCCGCTGCTGACCAACACCACCCCGGACCTCAAGCTCAACAAATGGGGCTACATCGAGTCCAACGAGTACGGCATGACCAGTAAGGCGGGCGTATGGGCCGGCGGCGACATCATCCGCGGCGCGGCCACCGTGATTCTGGCCATGGGCGACGGCAAGAAGTCGTCCGTCGACATGGACCGCTGGGTCCGCGAGAAGAAGGGCCTGCCGCAGTTGGCTGAAACGACAGCGGCACTCGAGGCTTA
>CAZUCH010000260.1:0-5206 GCA_964619045.1 uncultured Planctomycetales bacterium
ACCGTGGTGCCGTCGGCCGAGGTCGGCAGGCAGAAGATCTCCGCCGCCGTCTCGCAAGTGTCTCCGCCCGAGTAGGGGAAGGCCTCGGTGACGAGCAGCGTGTAGTTGCCGGCCTCGTTGCCGTAGCCATCCACGATTATGTAGTATGTGTGCCCGACCGCGACGGGGACACTGATGATAGCCGACACGTAAGGATACTGGTACAACGGTGCCATGCAGGCGTCGTCCACGCAGGCCAGGGCTGGGTAGTGGGGGCAGTAGTCCTCGAATATGATCAACTTGGTGTCGTAGTCAGTCGTGCCCAGGCACAGCGTCAAGTCAATCCACATGTCCCGTGTTGGTGTGAACTCGTACACCACGTCCGGCCCCATGCCGCCATACGGGCACATCTCGTCGTAGTCGTTGTTGAAGCCGACGGTCGAGCCCTCAACGATGAAGGGCACGCCGGGAGTGGGCGTGGCTTGGTCGCACGTATCGCCGCCGTTGATCGAGAGCAGCATCGTCGGCGGCGCCGCTCCGGCCATTGCCAGGTTCCCACACACCAGAAACAGGACACATCCCCATCGTCTCCACGTCTGGCTCATCACTTGTCCTCCAACGGATGACCGTGAACGTAGGGGCGCCGGTTTGGGGCGGCCGCGTAATGGGAAGACTATCAGGATGCAGACATGAGACCCGGACCGCGATCGGCACAACGCCCTTTCGCTGTCATTGTAGCCTGCCGGATGTCCGCAACTCAACAATAAGCTCGGATTTGCAGCCTGTCCGGGAGCCAACAGTCCGCCGCCACAGGGCTTCCGCGGCGGGCTGCTAGAGGCCCACGTCACGGTAGGGGCGCCGCTGACGATATAGTCGCAGGCGTGCATCGGCTTCGGCGGCGGTGCCAGTCTGGCCCGCAGCGCGGGCGTCGCGCGCGACCTGTTCAGTAATGGACACAGCCTGATCAAACTGGCCGGTCTCGGCCAGGGCCGCGGCCAGCGTGTTCAGGAGTATCGCGTCGGGCTGACCGGCCAACTCGATGGCTCGCCGAGCCAGTCGGACCGCTTGAGCGCCATCGCGCAGCCCGTCTTCCGGGGCTGTCGCCAGCAGCCACGCCAAACCGTCGTGCAGGAGGACACTGTTGGGGGCGTGCTTGATGGCCTCGGACAAGACCGTGCGGGCTTGCGCAGTTTGTCCGAGTTGACGCAGCGCGTGGGCCAAGCCGCAGGCCGCCGGAGCGTGGTCGGGATTGTGACGGAGCACTCCCTGGTAACGCTCGATCACCTTGTCGATGCGGCCCGCACGTCCCAGGGCGGCGGCCGAGTCCATCAGGGCTCCCGTGTGGCCGGCGTCCAACTCCAGGGCTTGGTCAAACTCGCGCAGCGCGCCGACATGGTCGCCGCTGCGTCCCAGGAGCAGGCCGAGTTGGTGATGCACGTCGGCGGTATCGTGCCCCAGAGCGATCGCCGCCTCGAACTGTCGGCGGGCTTCGTCGTACTGTTTGAGCTGTGCCAGAGCCGTGCCGAGATCCACTCGTACCTCGGCCTTCTCCGGCAGCGCCTGGATGATCCTGCCACATTGGCGAGCGGCCTCCGCGTACTGCTCGGCGAACAGCAAGTACCTAACGTATTGGTGGCGGGCCTCCATGTTATTCGGGTTGAGGCCAACTGAACGTGCCAGTGCTTCCCCGGCTTCGTGCGGGCGGTCGATCCGCACTAGCCACCGCCCCACATCGAAGTGCATGAGGGCGTCATCCGGACGGAGGCGCAAGGCGTCGCGAAAGTGCCGCACGGCCTCGTCGGCGAGTTCCGGCTGCTGCTCGAAAAGCCGGGCGTAGTGGATGCCCATGTTGTGATGTTCCTGGCCCTCGGCGACGCGGTAGTAATCCGCTCGGGCCGGCGGGTTTGTGGCCAGGAAGGTGGCGCATACGGCGACCATTACGCCATAGGTGCAGAACGATATCAGCCGCCGCGCGCGCCAGGCGTCGATGAGGTAGGTCAGCCCGAGGGCCGCCAGCAGGATCAAAACGGGGACGATCGGCAGCCGATAGCGGGCCGGGCAGAAGAACAGCACGACGGTTGCCATGTAAATAAACGCGAAGAGTACCGGCAGTAGCCACGAGCGCCAGTTGCGCCCAATCCCGGCCAGACCGGCAAAAGCGAGGCAGGCCACGATCGGAAAACCGACCCAGTAGAGCACGGCGGAACCTGAGAGGTTGGCTACGTAGCGGACCGCTTGGTTATTGCCGATCTCCACCGGGCTCCAGAACAGGCGGAACTTCTGGATCATCAGCTCTGCCCACGGCCCGGGGTTGTCCTTGATCCAATCCAGGCCGCGGCCCAGCCAGTAGCTTGAGACCTCGGATTCGGTCGGTTCGTGGCCGAGGGCTGTGCGTGCGATGTTGTGCGTGTCCTCGTAGCCGCCTTCCCAGTCGGGGCGCGTGCCGGGAACGACGGCGGCGGTGCCATCGGACTGTGGGTTGTTGCCGATGTAGAAATTCACGCCGCCGTTGGTCGCGATCAGAACCCACTCGCCGCCCACGACGCGGTTTCGGATGGTTACAGGGAGGATGACGAGGAGCATTCCGGCGCAGGTCAGGGCCAGGGCGGCCAGCTTCCGCAAGCGACGCGGCGTTGGTCGTGGCGCGATCAGTATCCAGACGAGGATTCCGGGCGCAAAGGCCAGCACATTGGGGCGCGCAAGGGCCGAGAGTCCCCACACGACGCCGGCCGCCAGAAAGAGCGGTAGCGACGCCCGGCGAACGGCGTGGAGGAGGAGCAGCAGCATGAGCAGGTTGAGGAATATCTCAAGCCCGGCGGTGAGCAGCAGTGTGTCAAAGTGGATCAGCGGCCAATAGAGAGCGGCGATCAGCCCGGCGATCAGCCCGACGCGAAACCCGCCCAAAGACGTACCCAGCCGAGCGATGAGGTAGCAGCTAGCCGCTCCGAGCAGGCAGCCCAGGAGTCTCGCCAGCGTGAGGCTGGGGCCGCAGACTTTGTAGATGCCGGCCAGGCAGTAGTAGTATAGCGGCGAGCGGAAGTAGGGCTTGTCGCCGAGGCCCTCGCCCGACGCGAGGAGCTGCGCCCATTCGTGGTGCTTCTCCTCGTCCATGATGGGGGCGCTGAAGAAGACGTTGTTGCGCGCCTGTCCCCAGGCGTGCAGACAGCGCATTCCCAGGGCTGCAAGAAACACGCACCCGATGACCAGGTGTTGGCGGCTGGTGAGGCCGAGGACGCGCGGCGGTACGGCGCCTGGCTCAGGAGGTTGAGCTTCGTTCGGGTGCGATTCACGCGGCTCGTCTTGCATGGGCATCTCCGATGCCCGGCGGTCGCGCGGCTCACCCTGGGCCGCCGGGCGTCGGTGCATTCTACGTGACTGCCGGCGGTTGTGCATTGTCAGCGTGGGAATGTGGGAACGGCTCGCGGGCAACCAAGATTGGTTGCGGGGCTCGTTTCTTCTGGGGCATGGGCGTAGCATACCGCCATGCGTACTGGTTGCCGCATCGAGGAGCCCCACGTGCCTGAGCGATTGCCATTTGACCCCAGCCGCACACGCTCTGCCCGTCGGCGGGCCGAGGGACCGTCGGTGTTGAGCGTGCGGCAGGTCAACGAACTGGTGCGTGGAGCGCTCGCCAGCGAGTTGTCGCCGACGCTGCACGTCCTGGGGGAGATCGGCAATCTGGCGCGACCCAGCAGCGGACACCTTTATTTTACGCTCAAGGATGCGGACAGCGAGCTGCGTTGCGTCATGTGGCGCAGCTCAGCGGGGCGGTTGAAGTTCGAGCCGGAAGTTGGCCTGGAGGTCATCGCCAGCGGCGGGATTGATGTCTACGCCGCTCGCGGGACATATCAGCTTGTGGCCCGCAAGCTGGAGCCGCGCGGCGTCGGGGCGTTGGAGATCGCGTTTCGTCAGCTCAAGCAACGATTGGAGCGTGAGGGGCTCTTTGACGCGGGTCGCAAGCGCCCGCTGCCGGCCATTCCGGAACGTGTGGCGATTGTGACGAGCGGCAGTGGGGCGGCGATTCGGGACATACTGCACACGCTCGAAAGGCGGTTCCCGGCGCTGGAGGTGTTGATATACCCGGTGCGTGTGCAGGGCGAGGGCGCCGCCGGTGAGATTTCCGCCGCGATTGGCATGTTGAACGAGCACGCCTCGGCGTTGGGCGGGGTTGACGTGTTGATCGTTGGGCGTGGCGGCGGATCGCTCGAGGATTTGTGGGCGTTTAACGAGGAGATCGTGGCTAGGGCGATTGCGGCAAGCCGGATTCCGGTCGTCAGCGCCGTTGGGCACGAGGTGGATGTGAGTATCAGCGATCTGGTTGCGGACGTGCGTGCCCCGACACCGACCGCCGCCGCCGAGTTGGTGACGCCCGTGTTGGAGGATTTGTTGGGCCGGTTGGTGCGCCAGGCGGGGCGCATTGCGCGTGCCGCTGGGCAGTTGCTGGAGTTGAGCCGCGCGCGGATGGAGACCTTCCTGGCGTGCGGCTGTCTAGCGCGGCCGCTGACGGGGTTGCGTGAGCGCGAGCAGTTGCTGGACGAGGCCGGCCACCGGCTGCGGGTGGGGATTTCGGAGTCGTGGCGGCGGGCCCAGGAGCGACTGCGGACGTTCGAGATGACGGTGCTGCGACGTGGAATCGGAGCGAGCAGCAGTCGTGCGCGGAGTGACTGGGAGCAGAACTTACGCCGATTAGCCCGTGCTGCCAGCCGCCGGGTGTTGCTTGGCGAGCAGCGTTTGTCCAACTGCCTGGTCAGAGTCGAAAAGTCGGCTCCGCTGCTTGAGACGCGGCGCTTGTCGGACCGCGTGCGGCAGGCGCTGGCACGCGTGGACGTCACGGCTCGCACGCAGTTGGCGCACCGCCGACAGGTGCTCGAAGGACGGATTCAAGCAGTGGCGGCTGTCGATCCTCGGTTGCTGCTCAAGCGCGGGTATAGCATCACACGCGATGCGCGCAGCCGGCGTGTGATTCGGATGCTCGAGGAGATTCGCGACCACCAGCGCCTGACGATAGAGGTGTCCGACGGAGAGTTCAGCGCCGATGCGCAGGATCCGCGCCAGCCGGGGCTGTTTGACTGAGGCCAGGGGGCCTGGGCGACAATTGGGGTGGTGTGCCACTGCTCTTGAGCAGTGATCCTCCGCGATTTCGATGCACGAGGCGGTGCTCAACAATGCTCAAGAGCAGTGGCACCAGTCGAGTTCCACAAGATCGGTAGGGGGGACACTACGTATC
>CAZUCH010000261.1:0-5200 GCA_964619045.1 uncultured Planctomycetales bacterium
CGACTATGACATCATGTCCACGCCCTTCAGGCGCGACATTATGAAGGAGCTGGCTGATGCGTGTCATCGGCATGGTCTTAAGATCTGCTGGTATCACTCGATCATGGACTGGCATCACCCCGACTATCTGCCGCGGCGCGGATGGGAGCAGCGCCCCGCCGGAAGCGCCGATTTCGACCGCTATGTGAGGCACCTGCACGGGCAGGTCGAAGAGCTGCTCACCAACTACGGCGAGATTGGCGTGATGTGGTTTGACGGCCAGTGGGAGGAAACCTGGTCGCATGAGTACGGCCAGCCGCTCTACGACCTATGCCGCAAGCTCCAGCCAAGCGTCATCGTCAACAACCGCGTCGACAAGGGCCGTAGCGGCATGGCCGGCATGACGAGACAAGGCGAGTATGCCGGTGACTTTGGCACGCCCGAGCAGGAGATCCCACACACCGGCCTGCCCGGCGTCGATTGGGAAACGTGCATGACGATGAACGGGCATTGGGGCTACAACAAGCGCGACCACGACTGGAAGCCCACCGAAGACCTGATCCGCAAGCTCGTGGACATCGCCAGCAAGAACGGCAACTTCCTGCTCAACGTCGGTCCAACCGCCGAGGGTGAGATCCCCGAGGCGAGCGTCGATCGCCTGCGGGAAATGGGGCGCTGGATGCGGGCCAACGGCGAGGCAATCTATGGCACGACCGCCAGCCCGTTCTCGAACCTGTCATGGGGCCGCTGTACGACGAAACACGCCGGCAACCACACGAACCTCTATTTGCACGTGTTTGACTGGCCCGCTGATGGCAAGCTCGTAGTGCCGGGCCTCGGTAACGATTTCAAGCGGGCCTACCTGCTTGCCAAGCCGCGCGACGCGCTGGTTGTCGAGCGCCACGAAGGCGACGTCTGGATTCGCATTCCGACGCAAGCGCCTGACGAGGTTTGCTCGGTCGTGGCGCTCGAGATCGTCGGCCAGCCGGTCGTGTATCAACTTCCGGAGATCGTGGCCGACGCCGAGATCATGGTCCGCCCGCTTGAGGTGGCACTCTCCGTCACTTCCGACGAACTTGAAATCCGTTACACACTCGACGGCTCGGACCCAAAGCTCGATTCGCCACAGTACGAGCGACCAATCACGCTGGCCGAGACAGCCGTTGTCAAAGCACGTTCGTATCATCGCGGTAAGCCGGTCAGTGGCGTGGCCGAGGCGGCGTTTACGAAGGTGACGCCGCTGCCGGCGGTCGAGGTCACCGGGCTGGCGAACGGCCTGAAGTGTGAGACGTTCGCCGGCGACTGGGACGCGCTACCCGACTTCGACGCGCTCCCGCCGCTGGGCTCTGAGCCCGTTGCCAACGTGGGCGCGCATGCCGAGCGCGGGGCCGAGCACTTCGGCCAGCGTATTACCGGCTACGTCACGATTCCGCACGACGACGTCTACACGTTTGCGTTGACATCCGACGACGGCTCGCGACTTATGGTCGGTGAAGCCGTCGTGATCGACAACGATGGCCTGCACGGCGAACAGCAGAAACGTGGCGTCATCGCGCTGGCGGCCGGCCCGCACGCGATCAAGGTCGAGTACTTCAACAAGACCGGGGGCGCGAGTCTCAAACTAAAGCTCGCGCCGGTCGGCCAGACGCCGGAGCGAGTACCCGATTCGGTGCTGCAACATCGTCCGTAGGGCGACCAGACGCGCACGCCCGCGCCCAGCGCGTCGCTCCATGGCGCGTGCGCCGGCGCGCTTTCCAGGCGTCCGGACGACCACTATACTGCCGGCATGTTGCTACACGTCGCCAGGATGAGTGCCGGGCTGATGGCAGTGGCGCTGGCGAGCCCGTGCCTGGCGCAGGCGGTTTCCGGCAGTGCCAAGCAGCTAACGACCGAGGGCGAGACTCTTATGAACACCGAGCAGTCCCGGTTGCTCACACCGGCCCCCCGGCAACTGGCGTGGCAGGAGATGGGATTCCACGCCTTTATCCACTTCGGTATCAACACCTTCACCGATCGCGAATGGGGCGACGGAACCGAGAGCCCCAAGCTGTTCGACCCCACGCAACCGGATGCCCGCCAATGGGTCAAGGTATTCAAGGACGCTGGGATGAAACAGGTCATTCTGAGCACCAAGCACCACGACGGTTTCTGCCTCTGGCCCAGCAAATACACGGAACATTCAGTCAAGAGCAGCCCCTGGCGTAACGGCAAGGGCGACCTGGTGCGCGAGGTCGCAGACGCGTGCCACGAGGCGGGCCTGAAATTCGGCGTTTACCTCTCCCCCTGGGACCGCCACGAGCCGACGTACGGCGACTCCGCGCGCTACAACGAGTTCTACAAGAACCAACTCACGGAGCTGCTGACCAACTACGGTCCCATTCACGAGGTGTGGTTCGACGGTGCTTGCGGCGAAGGCCCCAACGGCAAGAAGCAGGTTTATGACTGGGACGGCTACATCGAGCTGATCCGCAAGCTACAGCCCGAGGCGGTGATATTCTCCGACGCCGGCCCGGATATTCGCTGGGTTGGCAACGAGCACGGCTTTGCGGGCGAAACGAATTGGGCCACGCTGCGCCGAGACGAGTTCTACCCCGGCACGCCCGAGTACAAGCAGTTGACCGAGGGGCACGAGAACGGCACGCACTGGGTTCCCGCGGAATGCGACGTCTCCATCCGCCCCGGCTGGTTCTATCACCCCGATCAGGATGACAAGGTCAAGTCGCTCAACCAGCTGATGGACATCTACTACAAGTCGGTAGGACGCAACGCCGTCCTGCTGCTCAACGTCCCGCCCGACCGGCGCGGCCTTATACACGAGAACGATGCGGCCCGTCTCGCCGAGTTTCGTGCCGTGATCGATGACACATTCAAGACCAACCTGGCAACAGGGGCGGCGGCGAGTGCCAGCAACGTCCGCGACAACAGTCCGGACTATGCTGCCGCCAACGTGATTGACGGCAACCGTCGGACTCATTGGGCCACCGACGACGGCGTCATCCAAGCCACGCTCACAGTCGATCTGGGGCGCCCGAAGACGTTCGATCGCGCTCTGCTCCAGGAGGAAACCAAGCTCGGACAGCGAGTCAGAGCGTTCGCGATCGAGGTCTGGGACGGCGATGCCTGGCGCCGGATCGCCACGGGCACGACCATCGGCTACAAGCGGCTGCTGCGCTTCCCGGCGGTGACGACCAGCCGAGTGCGTCTGCTTATCACCGAGGCCCGCGCCGGTCCGGCTATCAGCGCATTCGGGCTCTTCAAGGCCTCGCCGAGAGAATAGGAAGCCGTTTGAGCCGGCGATTCCGCGTTAGCCCCGCCGCCATCGTATTCGCGAAGCTGTAGTGAGGGTCAGCGATGCAGCTCGAAGCTCTCGACTGGACGTTTGTTGTCACCTTCTTCGTCATCACGCTTGTGATCGGCTTACTCGTCGCAAGACGGTCGGGCAGGAACACCTCGGAGTTTTTTCTGTCCGGTCGGGCCATGCCGTGGTGGCTGCTCGGCGTATCGATGGTCGCGACGACCTTCTCGACCGACACACCCAATTTGGTGTCCGACATCGTTCGCCAGAACGGCGTGGCGGGGAACTGGGTCTGGTGGGCCTTCCTGCTGACCGGCATGTTAACGGTCTTCGTGTATGCCCGACTCTGGCGGCGATCAGGGGTAACCACCGACGTCGAGTTCTACGAGCTGCGCTATTCCGGCAGGCCCGCCGCCCTGCTGCGCGGGTTTCGCGCGCTCTACCTGGGTGTGTTCTTCAACGTCTGCATCATGGCCGCGGTCTCGTTGGCGGCGATCAAGATCGGCGGGGTCATGTTCGACTTCGCGCCTATCCAGACAATCCTGATCGCGTCAATCGTCACCGTGATCTTCAGCGCTTTGGGCGGCCTAAGGGCTATTCTGCTGACGGATTGCCTGCTATTCACAGTCGCCATGATCGGAGCGGTGGCAGCGGCGGTAATCGCGCTGGAACAGCCTCAGGTTGGTGGCCTCAGCGGCATGCTCGCCAGCGAGCACCTACAGGGCAAGCTGTCGATGCTGCCGGCGCTCACGAATCCCGACGGCACCAGCAACCTGAACACCGTGGTTGCCATTCTGATCATCCCCCTCGCCGTACAGTGGTGGAGCGTGTGGTATCCGGGCTCCGAACCGGGCGGCGGCGGATACGTGGCCCAACGCATGCTCTCAGCCAAGAACGAGCGCCACGCCGTCGGTGCCACCTTCCTCTTCAACGCCGCTCATTACGCTCTGCGCCCGTGGCCGTGGATTCTCGTAGCCCTATGCTCCTTGATCGTGTTTCCACTCGACACCCAGGCCGATCGTGACGCCGCCGGTGAGCTGCTCGCGGGCGCTGAACTCAAGCCGCTGGTCGCGGAGTGGGAGAAAGCCCCAGCCAGCGTGGATGAAACCTCGCGTGACCGCATCGAAACTCTGATGATCCAGAACAAGGGCCTGACCGCGATCAAACAGGCCTTTCCCAAGACCGAGTACGGCAAGCTCGGTCACGACCTGGCCTACCCGGCCATGCTGACCTTCCTGCCGCACGGTTTGCTCGGGCTGGTTGTGGCCTCGCTGATCGCCGCCTACATGTCCACGATCTCGACACACTTGAACTGGGGATCGAGCTACATAGTAAACGACTTCTGGAAGCGCTTCGTCAGCAAGTCCGCCGACGATCGCGAGCAAGTGTGGGTCGGCCGGGTCTCCACCGTGCTGCTGATGGCAATTGCTGGCGGTCTGGCGCTGTGGCTTGAGAACGCGCTGCAGGCCTTTCAGATTCTGCTCCAGATCGGCGCGGGTACCGGGTTGCTGTTCATCCTGCGCTGGTTCTGTGGCGCATCAATCCCTTCAGCGAACTCACCGCGATGGTCGTCTCCTTTGTCGTGGCCGTGTACCTGCACGTCTGGGCGCCCGCGGGCCTGGAGGACTGGCACAAGCTGCTCATCGGCGTAGGAGTCACCACCGTCTCGTGGATCATCGTCACGCTGATTACTCCGGCCGATGACGCCCAGACGCTGCGCCGCTTCTACAGGCTGATCCGTCCTGGCGGCCCCGGCTGGAGGAAGGTCATCGCGGATGCCGAGCGCGATGGCGAGATCATAACCGGCCCCGAAGCCGGCCAGTCCAACCTGCCGCGCGGCATCCTCTGCATGGTGCTGGGCTGCTTCGCCGTCTATAGCGCCCTGTTCGGAACCGGCTACTGGATTTACGGTAACGTGGGCCTGGG
>CAZUCH010000262.1:0-5194 GCA_964619045.1 uncultured Planctomycetales bacterium
GACTCCGGCACAGGTGTCTCGCCCGGGCGCGAAGCATCTTCGGCCCGAGATGTGAGGGAACCTGGCAAAAGAAACAAATCACAGGAAACCCACAATGTCGAGTGTCTCTCGTCGGCAGAATCGCCGGCCAACCACAAGCCGAAGTCTCGCACTCCATCTCACGCCACACTGCACTAACCTACTTTGTCGAAAGGAGATACGACGTCTTCCATGGGGGCTGCACAGACGACGCCTGCACCGAAGTCGCCGCCAAGGCCGGCCGATGCCGACCCACCCTCCAGGCTATCCACCAAGCCGTGCGTGTGAATCGCCGCGCTGAAACAGGGTTTGACAGTCCCGAAATGCCGTGCTAGCGTCCCTCGGCCGTGGCTGGGCAGCCTGATTGGATGCTCGTTCAGCCTCAACTCCTCGCGACCGATATAGTCTCAACGAACGACGCGACGGACGTGGCTTGTGCCACCAGTGGGGGCCAGCCCGAGAGGGGCCGGCTGTAAGTACTTCATTCACAGGATGTTGGCGACCACATGTCGAAAACCGTCAAAAACGCGAAGAAGAAGCCGGCGAAATCCAGCGGTTCGACGTCGGGCTCTGCCCGGAATCTCGTCATCGTCGAGTCGCCCGCCAAGGCGAAGACGATCAACAAATACCTCGGCCGCGACTACATCGTCAAAGCCAGCCGCGGGCATGTGCGGGATCTGCCGCCGCATCAGTACGGCATCGATCCCGGGCACAATTTCAAGCCGACCTATGAGATCCTCCCAAGTCACAGGAAGGTCGTCTCGGAGCTACACAAACTGGCGGAAAAGGCCCCGATTGTCTATCTGGCCACCGACCTCGACCGTGAAGGCGAGGCCATCGCCTGGCACCTCGTGCATGCGCTGAACCTGCCGCCGAACAAGGTGAGGCGGGTTGTCTTCAACGAAATAACCAAGAGTGCCGTCACCGAAGCCTTCTCTCGCCCGCACGACATCGAGATGGGGAAGGTCGACGCCCAGCAAGCGCGGCGCGTCCTCGATCGCGTCGTGGGCTATGAACTCTCGCCTCTGCTCTGGAAGAAAATCGCCAAGGGTCTATCGGCCGGCCGAGTGCAATCCGTGGCCGTCCGGCTGATCGTCGACCGCGAGACAGCGATTCGCGCGTTCGAGCCGCAGGAGTACTGGACGATCGACGGCGTCTTCGCGCCCGAAGGCCAGGACATCGAGAAACTCTCGGCCGATTGGACGGCATACGTCGCCGCCGCGGACGGGGGCGAGCCGCCCACGCAGAAGCAGCAACGAAGTTGGCTGGCCAAACGATCCTGTTTCGAAGCGGCATTGAGCCAAGTTGCCGGCAAGCCGTTCAAGCCCGAAGGAGGGCTCGACAAGACCAAGCCTGTCGACCAGATGTTCAGATCCGCCGTTGAGGAGGTGCGCCCGATCGCCGGCGCCCTCGGCTATGCAGTCGGCGAAGTGCGCAGCCGCGAGTGGAGCGACCAGGCGCATCTCGGCTTGCGGAAGATCGAACTCGATGGCAACACCCTACCGGCGACGGCACCCGTCTTCACCGTCAAGTCGGTAGACACCAAGCGGACGCAATCCAAGCCCCAAGCGCCATTCACAACAGCGAGCCTCCAGCAAGCAGCCGCGAATCAACTGCGCATGAGCACCTCGGGAACCATGCGAACGGCGCAAGCGCTCTACGAAGGCATCGATTTCAAGACGGGCGAGGGCAGCGTCGGCCTGATCACCTACATGCGAACCGATTCCCGCAACCTCTCGGCGGAGTCGCTCCAGGCGGCCCGAGCCTGGATCGGCGACAGTCTGGGCGCGGATTATCTTCCCGACAAACCGAACTACTACGCCAGCTCAGCCAGAGCACAGGAAGCCCACGAGGCGATCCGACCGACAGACGTCAATCGCACCCCGGACGATCTCAAGGGTCATCTGACGCCACAGCAGCACAAGCTCTACAGTCTGATCTGGCAGCGTTTCGTCGCCTGCCAAATGACGCCCGCCCAGTGGGATGCCACAACGGTCTTGATTGCAGCGGAGACCGAGGCGGGCGAGGCCGTGTTCAAGGCCGCCGGCCGCGTTCTCGTCTTCGACGGTTTCTACAAGGTCACAGGCGTGCCGGCGGGCGGGGACAATCAGATACTGCCGGCGATGAACGTCGGACAGCGCGTGGCGCCGGTCGAGATTCGACCGCAACAGAAGTTTACACAGGGCCCGCCTCGATTCACCGAGGCGTCACTTGTCAAGACGCTCGAAGCCGAAGGAATCGGCCGGCCCAGCACCTATGCGGCGATCATCCACACGATCCAGGATCGCGGCTATGTCGAACAGCAGGACCGCCGTTTCCACACGACGCCGCGCGGAGAAATGGTAACCGAGAAGCTCGTCGAGCATTTCCCGAAGATCATGGACATCGGCTTCACAAGCCACGTCGAGCAGGAACTGGACAAGATCGAGGAAAAGCACGTCGACTGGCATCACGTTCTGCACGAGTTCTACGACCCATTCAAGGTGTCGCTGGCCAAGGCGAACGACGAGATGGAGCGCGTCCGCGCAGAACCGAGCGAATATGTCTGCGAGGAATGCGGCGAACCGATGGTCTACCGGATGGGCAAGAACGGCCGCTTCCTCTCGTGTTCGGGCTATCCGAAATGCCGCGTCGCCCACAACGTGGACAAAGAGGGAAAGATCGTCGCACCGGTCAAATCGTCCCAACCCTGCGAACTGTGCGGCAAGGACATGATCCTCCGGCGCAGCCGGATGGGCCCCTTCCTCGGATGTACCGGCTATCCCGACTGCACGAATACCAAGCCATGTACCGACGACGGTACGGCGCTGCGCAAGGTCGAAGCGTCGGACATCAAAGTGTCGTGTCCCGAGTGCGACGGCCCGATGGAAGTAAAGTTCGCCCGCGGCCGATCCTTCATGGGCTGCGGAAAGTATCCGAAGTGCAAGGCGACCGCGCCGCTGCCGGAAGGTGTCTACGTCGAGAAGCCGAAGCCGGAGGATGCAGGCGCACGGTGCGACAAGTGCGGCCGTCCGATCGTGATTCGCAAGAGTCGGCGCGGGCCGTTCTTGAGCTGCTCGGGTTTTCCGAAATGCCGCAACGCGATGCCGATGGAGAAACTCGACCATCTGAAGGAACTCGAAGCCGAGGGCAAGATCCCCGACCCGCCGCCCGAACCCGTCAATGGCGCAAAGAAGGTGCGCGGAGCACGACCGAAGAACTTGACGAAGGAAGAAATCGCGACACTAGGCCCACCACCCACCGGATTCGCCTGGACGCGCACCGGCCGGCCGGTCGTCGAGGTGCTCCCGGACGCGCCACTGACCTGCTTCGAGTGCGGCGACGAGATGACCCTTCGTAACGGACGATTCGGTCCGTTCTTCGCATGTCACGGCAACAAGTGCAAGGCAGCCGCCAATCTGCGCGGCGAGGCGAAGAAGCAAGCGGAAGCGGACGCCCCCGAATCAAAGGCGAAACCGATTGAGACAGACGTAGCTTGCCCGGACTGCGGCAAGAAGATGATGCTGCGCATGGGTCGCACGGGGCGGTTCCTGGGCTGCGGGGGATACCCCGAGTGCAAGAAGACGATGGAACCCCCACCCGGATTGCTGCGAGAGGTCGCCGCGGCGGCCGAAGCATCAACATAAAGCCGCCGATGGTATCGGCGGTCTGGTCCCCAATGGTATCGGCGGTCCGCCTCGGTTGCCCTCACCGCAAGACGTGACTAGCATCTCCGTCATGTTGGTCCTCGAATCAACCCAAACCGTCGTCGAGCGCGCGGTGCATGTGACCGTCGACGACGCGGCGATCGACCGGTGGGCCCGAAGCGTGCCACCCGGCGCACTGAATCCGGGAGGACACGATCTCTGGGAGCACCTCCCCGGATCGCAGGCCCAACTGGCAAATCTCGTCCTGTTGATTGAGTCGCTGAACTTCTGCTTCTGGTCGGCGGACCCGATCAACATCCAGTGGCGAGGCCAGACGTACGAGCGATTCAACGCGATGCTGGTTTCGATCATGCTCGCGGCGAAGTACGACCCGCTGTGGTGCGAGGCGGAGTACTGGGTGAACGTGCCCAGCGACGAAATCCACCAGGTGCTCAGCGGCAAGGGCGAGCTGCTGATGATGGATGAACGAGAGCGGATCATTCGCGAGACCGGCCGAGAGTTGCTGGATCGCTTCGATGGCCAGTTCATGCACGCGGTCGAGTCGGTCAACGAACATGCCTGGCCGTTGGCGGTGTTGCTGATGACCAACTTCGACTCGTTTCGCGACGTGAGCCGCCACGGCGACGCGCCGGTCTACTTCATGAAGCGCGCTCAGATTTGCGCGCTCGATCTGTCGATGGTCTGGTGCCAACGTGGATATCCCGCACTCGACGGGCTGGAAGAATTGACCGCCTTTGCCGACTATCGCATTCCTCAGGCGTTGCACCATCTGGGAATCATCCGATACTCAGACACATTGGCGGCGACCATCGAGCGAAAGGACGAAATCGATCAGAACTCGCCAGAGGAGATCGAGATTCGAGCCGCCTCGATTCATGCCGTGGATCGGATGGTCAAAGCCGCCACAGAGGCGGGGAAACGCACCCAGGCTTGGCAGGTCGACTGGTATCTGTGGGGTTTGTCGCATGATGCCGCAGTGAAAGCGAACCACCATCGCACACGGACCGTCTACTATTGAGAGCCGCAAGATCAGAGCGGCAAGATCAGAGCCGCGACCGTCAGGGAGCGGTCAGCGCTCATGCGAGTGCCCCATCCCCTCTGAGGCGGGGCACCCTCAGGAGGAGCCGCGGGCTTAGCACCCGCGCGGCGCTCCCGACGTCCGTGATCGAGCCATGTGAAGGAGAAACGCATTGACGAGAAGAATCACCCACTGGGCGATGTTGAGCGTACTGCTGTGCGCTGTCGGCTGTGGCCAACCGGTCACAGTCAGCAAGATTGTCCACGGGCCGCTGATCGACCAGGGATTGGATGTAGCCCTGAAGCAGATCAGGGCGGATCCCGTCGCGCATCTTCGACGCTCCCTCGAGGCGTCGAACGCTTTGAAGACGATCCGCATGAAGTTCCATCGCCAGGAACGCCTCGGCGTAATTCCCGATCTGAAGCCCGCGGAGAACATGCTGGCCGAGTACCGGGACAAGCCCTTCAGCGTTCGGTTCACCTGGTTGGACGACGACAGCGGATATGTCCAG
>CAZUCH010000263.1:0-5175 GCA_964619045.1 uncultured Planctomycetales bacterium
CACTGGGCCTCGGCGGGGGGTACGGCTATCCGGACCCGCTTGAAGGTCACACCGGTAACAACGTCTACGGCTACAACCTCGCAGGCAATTACGAGAGCAACTTGCCGGAGACACATCTTACGAGTGCGGCAATCGACTGTACGGGGCTGGCGGGCGTGCGCCTCGAGTTCTGGCGCTGGCTGGGCGTCGAGCAGCCGACCTATGACCACGCCTATGTGCGGGCCAGCAACAACGGCACCGACTGGGTGACGATCTGGGAGAACACGGGTACAGTCAACGATTCTGCATGGACGTTGCAGGAGCTCGACATTTCTGCGATTGCCGACGATCAACCGGCGGTTTACCTCCGTTGGACCATGGGGACGACCGACGGAATATGGCAGTATTGCGGCTGGAACATCGACGATGTCGCGCTCACGGCCAGCGATTGCCGGCCCCAGTTTGCGCCCGGCGACGTGAATTGCGACGGCAACGTGGACGCTGACGACATCGACCCCTTCGTCCTGGCCCTCGGCGGCCAGTGGGTTTACGAAGCCGCGTATCCGGACTGCGACTGGTACAATGCCGATGTGGATGGCAGCGGATCGGTCGACTTTGACGACATTGACCCGTTGGTCGTGCTGCTGGGCGGCTAGTCCGCGTCGTGCAGTCTCTAGGAAAAGCGCTTCGAACGGGGGGCCGTTCGTGCTATGATGTGATCCTGGTGATGGGAAAGCGGCAGCTCCCTATCCCCGTTGCGTTGGAACCGAGAAGCTCAGCGCTGGGCAATCGGGTTTCGAGAGTATCCACACAGGCGCTAAGAGGATGGAATCAATGAACCGACGACTGTTTGTGCTTAGAACCCCGCGGGTGCTCGCAATCGGGCTCGCTCTGACAATTGCATCAGCCGCCGTGGCCTCCGACATGGGCCAAGTGGCTGTCGACCAGGTGACCGAGGCCGGCTATCGGTACTTCCTTGGAGACAGCCTGGGCGTGGAGGGCATTCTCTACACGCACGACGGAGATGGCCGCGACATCGGCGACCCCCAGCACGATCTGGCCCGAGCCAACATCGTCGCCGAGTTCGAGAGCTACGGCTTGACGGTCGAGCTGCACCCATTCACTTACAGCAGTACCACGTATTACAACGTGATCGCCACCAAGGTGGGCACGCTCTATCCCGATCAGCAGTGGGTCATCGGCTCGCACTTCGACTCGACAACCTGGTACGGACCAGCACCCGGTGCCGATGATGACGCCAGCGGCGTCGCAACAGTGCTCGAAACCGCCCGGATCGTCAGCCAGTACGATTCCGACTACACGATCAAGTTCATGTGCTTCGACCGTGAAGAACAGGGGCTCATTGGCAGCACGGCCTACGTTGGCGACCACAACGGCGATGACATCCTGGGCATGGTCCAATGCGACATGATGGCCTGGGATCCCGACACCAACACCGCCAGTATCTGGAGCCACAGTTTCTCCGCGCCGCTCAAGAACGCCCTGTTGGCGGCGATCGCCGAGTACAGCGAGTACCTGGGTGTTTCGCTGACGGGTATCGACCGGGGTTGGAACGGGCAAAGCGATCACCGCCCCTTTGACACGGCCGGCTACCAGGCCCTGATGTTCATCGAGGGCGAGGGATTCAACAACAGCACGATCCACACCTCTAACGACAGCGTCGACAACCCCGGCTACATCAACTACCCGTTTGCCGTCCGCATGACCAAGTCGGTCGTGGGGTGGGTGGTTGACGCGGCGGGCGTGCAAGTTGACGTGAACGGGCTCGGATTCAGCTTCCCGGACGACCGCCCAGAGACGGTCAACCCGACCGGCGGCACGACAATGCGCGTCGAGGTGTACGGCATGGGCGATGTCGTCCCGCAGCCTGCCACCGGCCTGCTGCACTACGACGTCGGCCTCGGCTGGATGTCAACGCCGATGGTCGAGGTGGAACCCAATGTCTATGACGCCGTCTTCCCGTCGTCCCAATGCGGTGACACGATCAGCTACTACGTCAGCGCTGCGGCGGTCGGCAGCGAGCTGTTCACGGCACCGCGCACGGCACCGGCCGCGAGCTTCACGGCAACCTCCACGTACGGTACGGCGGCCTTCTTCGAGGACACCTTCGACAGTGATCCCGGGTGGACGACGCAGGGCCAGTGGGCCTTCGGTCAGCCAACGGGCGGCGGCGGACAGTACGGCGGCCCGGACCCGCTCAGCGGATACACCGGCAACAACGTCTACGGCTACAACCTCAACGGCGATTACGGGAACGGCCTCGCCGAGCAGCACCTGACCAGCACGGCCATCGACTGCACCGGGCTGACGGACGTGAGTCTCGAGTTCTGGCGCTGGCTGGGCGTCGAGCAGCCGACGTATGACCATGCCTACGTGCGCGTCAGCAACAACGGCACCAACTGGGTGACCGTCTGGGAGAACACGGCCGCAGTCGAGGATACGTCGTGGACGCCACAGGAGTTCGACATTTCGACAATCGCCGACGATCAGCCGACGGTCTACCTCCGCTGGACCATGGGAACGACCGACGGCTCGTGGCAGTATTGCGGCTGGAACATCGACGATGTCGTGCTCACGGCCGTCGATTGCCAAGCCCCGTTTGCGCCCGGCGACATGGACTGCGACGGCGATGTGGACTTCGACGACATCGACCCCTTCGTCCTGGCTCTCAGCGGCCAGTCCGGCTATGAGGCCGCGTATCCTGAGTGCATCTGGCTGAACGCCGACACCGACGGCGACGGCACTGTGAGTTTCGACGACATCGATCCGTTCGTGGCGCTGCTGGGCGGGTAGCCCGGCAACACTCGGCCCCCGGATCCGATGCGTCGGCCGGGGGCCGGCTGACGGGACGGGCGATGCAAGCCGTGCTGCGGCTTCACCTCGCCATGCACACCCTCAGCCCGCCAGTGATGCCGCGCGTATACCCCACGCTCATGCGCCGCCCAGCGCCGACGCCTGCGACGCGCCCGCAGCAACGCTTCATAACCGTCGCCGATGCCAATGACCCGACTCGAGGCACTCCGCGAAAAGCACCGCGCACGCCCTGATCAAGGTGGCGTCGATATGTACCGTCTTCCCATCGATCAGCCCCGCTGTCACCACTTATTCCACTTGTTAACCAAGGCAACGGCCCGCCGGACCTTGGCGCCCTACCGCCTGTGCGTGCGCGGCTTCCGGGATCTGCGGTGCTTCGACCCCTTGTCGCGCTTCGCGCCGTCAATAATCCGCACCGTGTCAGCGCCGACGATCTCGCCACCCTCGAACGTCAGGCCGGTCAACTTGGCCAGTCCGTCCGTGATCAATGACAAGTCGATGTCACGGACCTCACACTTGACGAGTAAGTCGAGCCAGCCGTCTCCGTTCACGTCCTCCGCAGTGGCCAGGAGCTTCTTGGCACGACAGCGCGCCGCCACGCCGGCCCCGGCCAGCTCCAGCGTCTCCGGATCGACCTCGAGCGCATCGAACTCCTTGCTCGACAGGATGGCCACCGGCAGCACCCCGCGCGAACGCGGGTTGAGCGGGTTGTCGGCGCTACCCGGCCGGATATCGATCTGTACCGTCTCGACCGAGTCTGGGCAGATGCCCTGCGAGGTCAGATAGAGTTCCTCGATCTCTTCCGCCGTCAAGGCTCGATTGAACAGTGCAAATTCGTCGATCAGTCCGACCCATTCAAAGCCGGCGAGCTCGTTGGCCTGTCCGATCATCAGCGCCGCATCATTCGAAACACTGCCCAGCCCGGTAATGTCCCCTGGGTCAGACTGCTCCTGGCCGTCGACGTACATAGTCATGAAGTTGGTGTCGCGATCCACGACCACCACCAGGTGTGTGAACTCGTTCTGGACTACCGGCCCGTCTGAGAACACGTCGTAGTAGTCCCGATATCCATCCGTATCACCCACCTGCATCTGCCAGCGGGTGTGGGAATGCAACAGAATCCACCCCGGAAATTCGCGCGCCTCGACCCGCTGACCTCCGATCACGTTGTAGCCGTTCAGATTAAAGGCAGCGAGGGAGACCCAGGCATGGACCGAGAAACTCCCCGCGCCGAAGTCGAAGGCCGGGTCCGGCGACACGTACACCGCGTCATCGCCGCCGCCGAGGTCGAACCCCTGCCCCACGATCGCGTCCGACAGCATCGTCTCGCCGACCAAAACGCCGTGGTTGCCTCCCACGAGGTCGCTCGCATCCACGTCTCCGGGCCACCAGCCCACCAGCCCCTCGGGCTGCTGAACACAGCTCTGCGCTGTGGCTGGCATCGCCGCTGTCACAATCGGCACCAGAGCCGCGAGAAACAGGGCCATGGTCCGTGGGGGAGAGTGTGCCACGATGAGTTCCTTTCCGTGTGCGGAAGCCCGGACGCGTCAGGTGTCAAGGACGATGGCCGGAGCAGTCGCACTTCTTACTTCACAGTATTCAAAACAACGGCCCCCAACGCCAACCATTCGCCGCCGGGGCGACCGGATAAAATCAACCGGACCCTGATCCCGGCCGGTCTTATCGGCCCCGGGGCGTGCTGAGGCCGGTAACCAAAGCCTGGGATATTCGGGACAGCAGGCTGTTGAAAAACCTGCACTACACAGTGGTCATGCGGCATGTCGGATCGCGTGCGGCGAGTAATCCGGGCACACGACGCACGCACTACCGTGCGCGACCCGCGGCTTCTCATCCCTGCCCTGACGCCGAGGCTTGGCGCGCGCCGCCGCGGGAGTCGCGTTGCCAGGTGCCGGACGACATGCTAGGGTATCCGCGCGCGGCACATCGGCCGGCGTGGCTGATATGGCCTCCGCCCACAAGAGGTACACATGACTGTCACGATCGAAGAACGCGACGGCATTCACGTTGTCAAGTTGAGCGGCGAGCTTACGGGCGGGCACGAGGGCGACTTCGTCGAGGCAGTCACCAATCTCTTCAGTGGCCCGCGGACGCAGGTCTTGATCGACCTGGCGGACGTGCCGTTCATGAATTCGACCGGGCTAAGCGAGTTGGTGCGCGTCGCCGCCCAGGCCAACATCCAAGAAGGGCGGATCATCCTGGCCAACCTGTCGCCGTTCGTCGCGGGGGTCATGCAGACGACGCAGCTCGAGCGTTTCTTCGAAATCTGCCCCACCGTCGAGGATGCCCTCGCCAAGCTCCGCTAGAGGGGCCGAAGCTGGGGCTCGCCCAATCAGAGCCCCG
>CAZUCH010000264.1:0-5150 GCA_964619045.1 uncultured Planctomycetales bacterium
CACGAATCCGCCGCCGAAGATGTCGTTGATGCAAACGCGGACGTTGAACTCCGTACCGACCTGTTCATGTGGCTGGCCGGTTGCGGGATTGTTGTCGGCATCCACAAGCCACAGGAAGGTGATATGCTCGTTGGGCGCGGGGATTGACGTTGGTATCGGGTCTCTGGTCTCGATGAAGAACGTCAGCAGGCCGCCCTCCTGCTCGATCCGTGCGGAGAGGATATCCACGGCCCCCTCGCACTCCGGCTGCAGTGGATCGGTCAGTTGGCCGATCAACTCACCGGCAGATGCCGCCGAGGTAGCGGAGATCAGCAAAGCAGCGGCGATGATCAACTTGGATGTGCTTCCGCACTCATGATGCATAGCTCGTCCCTCACTCGAAACCCGGCGGCACGGAAACTGATACGACATCACGCGGCTCACAAAACCACGGCGGCTGATCCTCGAGCACAGCCCGCCCAGTCCCAGCCGACATACCGTACCTGTCCCGGCCCACACTAAATCGTACGAAGGCAGCCCTCCCGAAACAAGGAAAAACACCCCGCCGCGACCAACTCGCCATCAAGATCGAATCCGGTCGGCTACAGCTGAAATCGCTCAGCGGCGACATCCCCGACCTGCTAGGCGCCGCCCACGTGACGGGCGGATTCCTAGCCACCGCCGACGACCTAGCCGTTGCGCAGCTAGTCCGCGAAATGCAACTGCAAGCCGGTCGGTTACCACCGCCTCTCCTCCGCTCCCATAGCCCCACGGATTCCCTCAAGATATGCGCGAACGTCACACCGCGCAAGCCGCCATCCTCTGCTGGCGAGACTTGGCGGGAAGAGCGCAATGACTGACAGAGGGCGGATGGTCGGGTGATGAAGCTGGACGGCCGCCAGAGCAAATCTACGCTACTTAACTAGATCCCAATTGCTCTAGCCGCCGTAGCCACTGGTCGAAGTGTGGGCAGGCGCCGCGTATCTTATCCAGCCCGATTTGCTTCGCGGCGATGATGCCGTGGAGCGTTTTCTGATAGCTGGACACCAGGGCGATTATTCGCTTTGACGGGGCGGTTGTCCTGCCGTCGTTGATTTCCTCCGGCGCGCCGCATTGTCCCAGAATGCGGGCAAACTCGCCTTGTAGATCCGGGCGTTGCACGGTCTTAGCGAGAATCGATGTGTCGCTGAACAAGATCGCCTCGAATTCGTGAAGTTGGATATATGGAATGAAACGGCCTGGGTCGAGCGCATCGCCGATTAGGCTGGCAATCTCCTCACGGATGCTCTGCTCAATAAGTTCCACCCCCTCCCCTGGCGATTGACTCTTGGCCTCGGCTAGGGATGGCCAATCGTCTGGCAGGCCGTAGTAGTCGAACATTGTGGTGCAAAATCGGCCGGGGTCTTCCTTCAGCCTGCCCGCGAGTTCCTTGCGCGTGGTTGGCCACTTAAGAACGCCGCCGCGACGACCGGGTTTGCCGATCATCGTGGCCGCCAGATTAACGCCGTTACGCTCGAGAGCTGGAGCCAGCACGTCCTTTACGAATTTCACTTCGGTCTGACCTTCGACGAGGGCGAGTACCCTACTCATGTGCGGGGACTCCCTCGAACACGTTCTTCTGCCAGAGTTCGCCGAGGGAGTAGTCCTTGAGCCATTCTTCCAATTCCGACGCACTGAGGCGACGAAAGTGCGAAGCACCGTCACGGCGGTCGACCACGATAATGTCCTCGGGCTCGAAATCGTCGAGCAGAGGCGCGGATTGAGTCGAGACTATGACTTGTGTGCGCGGCGCGGCCTGCTTGAACAGACCGGCCAGTACGGTCAGCGCGTAGGGGTGCAAGCCCAGTTCGGGTTCGTCGAACAGCATCGTCGCCGGCGGTTTTGGTTGTAGCAGTGCCGCGGCGAGGCAGATGAAACGAAGTGTGCCGTCCGACAACTGGCTGGGATGGAACGGATAGTCGCTACCGCGCTGAGTCCACTCCAGTTGGACAAACGTGTCGGCGCCAACATGCATGGGGCGCAGCTTGAAATCGTCGAAGAACGGGGCTACCAGTCGGACGGTATCGCGAATCAGCTCGTAGCTCGCCTCCTCATGGTCGCGAAGCCGCAACAGGAATGCCGCAAGGTTGGAGGCATCGGCCCGCAGCTTCTCGTTGTCGCGGGTCGACGCCAGACGGCGCATGGCTGCCGTCTCACTCGTGTCGTGGAAGTGGTAGACAATCCAACTGGAAACGTCTTCGTAGACATAGTGTTCAATGCCATGTTTGGCGCCAGTAACACCTCGATCGTCTTTGTTGTCCTTCAGGTGTGATTCCGGGCTGGCCATTGCTACCACACAGCCAGCGTTGTCATTAAATTGCCCCGAGAATCCCGCGAATTCTTGTTCCAGGAACAACTCGTTTTGCACGGTGGGCGTTAGAGTGAATTCATAGTTGTTCGGCGGAAATCCTATCTTTGCGCTAATCTTCTTCGTGTTCTTCGGCCCCAGGTGCAAATGGGTGTCCGCGCCGCCGTGCTGTCGGATGTACACCTGGAGATTCTGTTCAATCATCTCGTGCAGCATCGTGAAGAAACTCACGAAGTTGCTCTTGCCGGCGCCGTTTGCTCCGATCAGGATATTCAGGTTGCGGAGCTCAAAGTCGTCCAGGGCCTGGATCGACTTGAAGCCTCTGATCGTGAGTTCTTTGACCGGTTTTCCCATGGTTCACCTATAGCGACTATGCCGAAATGCTCTCGGCGAGCAACGCGTATCTTAATCATATCAGCGCTTGTAGCGAAACCTCTCCGACGGGCCGCTGGAGGCAGGAGGGGAGGCACAACCATGTGTTGGACTTTGGCGGTGCGTTACGGCTCAGCGGCGATTCGGGCGCGGATTTGCTCTTCCAACTCGGGGTCGGCGAGTATTTCCACCACGCGTACCTGAATTGCCTGGATGTAAGCGAATCCCAACTCGCGATCGTGCTCCGTCGTCTTCGTCAGTAGCAGCCCGAGCATCTCGGCCTTTTCGCCGCCGCCGAGCCCCGCCGCGCTCGCGTTGACCTGGATGTTGGCGAGGATCGTCGCCATTCGGTTGTACTCGACGATGCGGCCGTCGAGATACTCGCGACGCTCGGCATCATCCAGCAGGTGATAGCCGTTGATGTCCGCCATGACCACCGGCTTGAAGGCGTCGAAGACGTGTTCGCGAAAAGCCCTCTGTTGCTCCGGACTGGAGACGCGATATTCCCGCGCGAAACGGTCACGGAACTTGGCATCCTCGATCAGCCGGTGGATCTGTTGCTTCAGGACGGCGTCGCAACGCTCGCGGCTCAGCCGGGGCAAGCCCTGCTCGTGCATGATGAACTGGACGACCTGGTCGGGGAGTGTGTCGCTACCTGGCACCGCCGGCACCATCAGGACGCGGGTGACCAGCAGCCATACGGCGCCCAGGACGAACACCGGGGCCGCGCAGGCCAGCACGACCACAACCCGCCGATAGCGGTACAATGTCCTCGCCGAGTCGGGATTCACGTTCATCCTCGCAGGAGCAGGCTCTCCGGATCGACTCAGCGTAGCCGACGATTGGACGCCGGTACAGACTGCAAGAGGTTCCATGTTCGCACTGCTCGAACACGATACGACCCCCGATGGCGCCCCACGCGGCGATCAGCCGACCGTGCATTGGGATCTGATCATCGAGGCGCCCGGCTGCGAGCGATTGCCGACCTGGCGGTTGGCGGCGAACCCGCTGGACAGCGCCGCCGAGATCCCCGCCGAGCGTATCGAGGACCACCGCCGAGTCTACCTGGAGTACGAAGGGGTGATCGCCGGCGGGCGTGGCACGGTCCGACGACTGGACCGCGGCGGGGCGGAGATCGAGCAGCTCACCGACGACAAGCTGGTCGTCACGCTGGGCGGCGGCCGTTTGAGGGGGCGTTTCGCGGTTTCGGTCGGCCCTGGCGAACACGTCGTTTTTCGTCGCCTCTGACCGTGACGGCCGCGTTACCATCATTATGGTGGCGCCATTATCGGACGTGCTGCTGGGGTGCCGGCCTCGATTTGCGTCCGCCGTATCGGCGAGCTATTATTATGCTAGCACTGCGATATGGCAACAATGGTAGGAGAAACGTCATGACTGCGGAACTTGAACGGCGTACGATCAGCGGCTGGGTTATGCTCCCGGTGTTGCTTCTGGTGATGCTGGCCCTGGCGTGGGGCGAGTATCGTTTCATTAGCGATGCAGCCCAGTCTTTCCGCAGCATTGTGCCCGTGGCGGCGATTTGGGGAATCGTCGGCTGCTCGCTAGGCGTAGTCGTGCTGATAGTCCTCCTGTGCGGGTTCTTCACGCTACAGCCCAATGAGTCGTGCGTGCTCCTCCTGTTTGGAGCGTACAAAGGGACGGCGCGCGATCCGGGGTTTCACTGGGCCAACCCGTTTTTCAGCAAGATCAAGGTGTCGATGCGGACGCGGAACTTCAACACCGACACGCTGAAGGTCAACGACAAACGCGGCAACCCGACCGAGATCGCGGCCGTCGTTGTCTGGCGGGTGAACGACACGGCCCAGGCTTGTTTCGATGTCGATGACTACAAGGACTACGTCCACATTCAGAGCGAGTCGGCGTTGCGTTTCCTGGCCAGCCACTACCCGTATGACACCACGCACGACGACGAACTGTCGCTACGCGGCAGCATGGACGAGGTCTCGCGCGACCTGTGCCACCAGTTGCAGGAGCGGCTCGGCAAAGCCGGCGTCATTGTCGAGGAAGCCCGGCTCAGCCATCTGGCCTACGCGCCGGAGATCGCGGGTGCCATGCTGCGGCGTCAGCAGGCCGAAGCCATCGTCGCGGCCCGGCTGAGGATCGTCGAAGGTGCCGTCGGAATGGTGGAGATCGCACTCGAACGGCTCGAAAAGAAGGGCACGGTCGCTCTGGACGACGATCGCAAGGCTGCCATGGTTAGCAACCTGCTGGTCGTACTGTGCGGCGAACAAGCGGCTCAACCCGTGGTCAACACCGGCACTCTGTACCACTAGTCGCCGGCGGCCCGAAGCCGCCGGAAGGACGTTGGCGTGGCCGACAAGAAGAAAGCCATCTTGCTCAGGATTTCGCCCGGGCTATCGGATGCCCTGAACCGGTGGGCCCGGGACGAGATTCGCAGCCTCAACGCGCAGATCGAGTACCTCCTCCGCGA
>CAZUCH010000265.1:0-5148 GCA_964619045.1 uncultured Planctomycetales bacterium
GCACAGGGGTCGTGGGACAGCTTCTACTGTTTGGGAAGTCCATCGACGAACTCTTGTTGCCACTTGATCCGGCCGTCGGTCTTCCAGATCGTCCACATTCCGTGCGGCTTGTCGTGGCGATAATTCTCCTCAATGACCTTGTTGCCCTGTTCGTCCCAGCAGTATCGCGGGCCGTGGCGGAGGCCGTGGTCATAGTGTTGCTCGGTGCGCTTCTGGCCGTTGCGGTGCCATTGTGTCTCGACACCCTGGAGTTGGCCCTCGACGTAGACCGCCAGGTACTCTCTGTTGCCGTCGTCGTACCAGCAGGAGTATGAGCCGTGGTCAACTTCGGTGCCGTCCGGGCGTGTCAGAACAACTTTCTGGAGGCGAAGTTGACCGTTTGGCCAGTGCTGCTCGACGATCCTGACGTCGGAGTTTTCGGACGCAGGTCCGGGCTTCTGGTCGCTCTGAGTGCAGGCCGGCGCCAGCAGCACGAGCGTCAACAGGGGCGTAATGAGACGGGCTTTGGTCATGAGTCTGTCACCTTCCCAGCGTCAAGTACTGTTGTCACTCCGTGGGCTGCAAGTGGGGTAGCTCAGACTGTGAGTATAGCGGTATACTGGGGGGTTACGTAACGCTGGAGGCTGTCGGATGTTGTGTTGCCGGCCGGGGCGGCTTGCCAGTCGATGGAATCGCGTGGTAGAACGTGGCTTGTCCGCTCGACGCAAGAGACGGCGAGAGGCGCAAGACTATGCAGGTGCTGAGCTTATGAGTACGGTCGAATATGCACGCAAACGCCAGGAACGCGGGCGGCGACGCTGGATGTCCCGGGCGCTTCCCGTCGTGTTGGTCATGGCGGTAGCAAGTCTGGTAGTCGTGGTCGCGATGATGCCGGATCAACAGGAAGAAACGCCGCCGCACGTGGCTTTGCCGGTGGATGTGGTTGTTTGGCCGATCGCGGCGCTGGACGAATTGGCCGATTCGTTCAACCTGACGGCAGTTGTCGAGCCCGAGGCGGTGATCCGGGTCGCGGCGGAGGTCTCGGGGCGGCTCGAGGAGCTAGGCCGACACAAGGCCGACCACAAGTGGCGGGGAAAGCAGATCGTCGCGGGCCAGCCGCTTGAGGAGGGCGATCCGATTGGGGCAGGCGAGCCCATCGTTCTGCTCAACAGAGAGTTGCTGCAAGCTCGCTACGACAGCATGGCCGCGCAGTTCGCATACGACGAGCGCGAGTATTCCAGGGTCGCAGCCCTGGTCGAGGGCGGCTCCACGTCCCAGACCGAGCGGGATGACGCACACACGCGCCGGGCGATGAGCAAGGCGGCCTTGGACGAGGCGGCCCGGCAACTGGAGCGGACGACGATCCGGGCACCGATCAGCGGAATCCTGAACCGCTTGACGATGGAGGTTGGTGAATACGCCAGCCCGGGCGACGTGGTCGCGGAAATCGTCGCCACCGGCCGGGTGAAGGTCGTGGTGGACGTTCCGGAGCGCGACGTGCAGTACCTGCACGTTGGGCAAACGGGCGTGGTGTTCGGATTCTCCGCGGACGATCGCGAGATCGAGGGGCCGATCACGTACATCAGCGAATTGGCCCATGCCGGAGCGCGAACCACGCGCCTGGAGATCACGATCGACAACGCGGAGCAGGAGCTACGCAGCGGCCAGATCGTCCGCGTACGCCTGACGCGGCGAATACTGCGCGACGTGATCATGATCCCCCTGGATAGCGTGATCCCGCTTGAGAAGGGGCGCGTGGTATATGTGGTAGACGGGGATAACCTGGCCGAGCGCCGCGTGGTCGAGCTGGGATTCCTCAAGGGGCGTCAAGTACGCGTGCTCCGTGGCGTCCAGGCTGGTGACCGGCTGATCGTGGTCGGGCATCGGTATGTCGGCCCGGGCCAGCCGGTGACAGTGGTCGAAGAGGGTGCCGGAGCTTCACGCTAGCCCCACAACCGCGAGCCGGTCCGTCTGCTTGAGGGCTCGCCTTTTCCGAACGAGAAACTCGCCGTGATTATCTCTGACACAGCCATCCAGAACCGTACGACCGTTGGAGTGCTGATCGTCGTGATCTTGCTCTTCGGGTCGTACAGCTATATGACGGTGCCGCGCGAGAACACGCCGGACATTCCGATACCGTACATCATCGTCTCGACGTTCTACGAAGGCGTGGCGCCCGAGGACATCGAGACGTCGATCACGATCAAGATCGAGAAGGAGCTGGCCGGCCTGAAGGGGGTCAAGGAGATCACGTCGGAGAGCGTTGAGGGCACGTCGAACATCAGCGTCGAGTTTTTGCCGGATATTCCGACCGATACGGCCATGCAGTACGTGCGCGACAAGGTGGAGCTGGCGAAGGCGGAGTTGCCGGAGGAAGCCGACGAGCCGACGATCACCGAGATTTCATTCGCCGACTTTCCGATCGTGATCGCGACCATCTCGGGCGACATATCGGCGGTGCGACTGAAGGCGCTGGCGGATGATCTGGAGGACGTCATCGAGTCGCTCCCGGGCGTGCTTAATTGCGATGTCGCGGGCGCGCTGGAGCGTGAGATTCGGCTCGAGATCGACCAGGATCAGTTGGCGGCCTATGGGTTGACGGTTCCGGAGATCATGGGCCTGATCCCCGCCGAGAATGTCAACATCTCGGCCGGCGGGCTCGAGACGCCGCGGACGAAGTTCAATGTGCGCGTGCCGGCCGAGTTCGTCCAGCCCGAGGAGGTGGACGAGCTGGTCATCGCGGTGCGCGACGGACGGCCGATCTACCTGCGCGAAGTGGCGAGGATCAGTGACACGTTCAAGGACCGCACTACCATCGCCCGGATGGACGGGACCGCGAGCATCACGCTCAGCGTGCAGAAGCGCAGCGGCGAGAACATCATCCTGGTTGCCGAGATGGTCAAGCACGTGCTGCGCGAGGCCCAGGCGCGCGTACCCAAGGGCGTAAAGATCGACATTACGCTCGATCAGTCGAACGACATCCGTAAGATGGTCAGCGACCTCGAAAACAACATGCTCTCCGGGCTGATCCTGGTCGCGGTCGTCCTGCTGCTGTTCCTGGGTTGGCGTGTCAGCATGATCGTGGCATTCGCGATTCCACTGAGCATGCTCCTGAGCGTCACGATCCTCCAGGCAATGGGCTACACGCTCAACGTCGTGGTCCTGTTCGGGCTGATTATGGCCCTGGGGATGCTGGTCGACAACGCGATCGTCATCGTCGAGAACATCTACCGCCACTATCAACTCGGCGGGCGGCGCATCCAGGCGGCCATGACGGGCACGTCGGAAGTAGCCTGGCCGGTCATCTCCTCGACCGCCACTACGCTGGCGGCCTTCAGCCCGCTGATCTTCTGGCCGGGAATCATGGGCGGCTTCATGAAGTACCTGCCCATCACGCTGATCATCACGTTGACTTGCTCGCTGTTCGTGGCGCTGGTCATCAGCCCGACGATCAGCTCGCTGTTCGTCCGCCGGAAGCCAGTGGGCCAGTCGCGCGAGCGGTGGCTGGTGCGCGGCTACCGGCATGTCTTGCAGGCCGCGCTGCAATACCGTGTGACGACGCTCACACTAGCAGTGCTGGTCCTGATCGGGCTGGGTATGCTATACGGCAAACGCGGCTACGGCGTCGAGCTGTTCCCAGCCTTCGACCCCCACCGGGCCAACATCAGCATGCGCCTCCCCCAGGGCGCGAACATCCACGAGACCAACGTCATGACGAGCGACATCGAGCAGCGGCTCCGGCCCTACCTCGAATCGGTCGCTGGAGCCACGCCGGACATAGAGCACCTGATAACCAACGTCGGTGTCGGCGGGGGCGGCGGACCAATGGGCGGCGGCGGCATGGGGCCGCACCTGGCCAATATCACGATGGTCTTCCCCGACTTCGAGCTGCGACGCCGACCGTCGACCGATGTGATCGCCGAGGTGCGTTCCAAAGTGGCCGGCATCCCCGGGGCTGAGATTCGCGTCAAGAAGGACGAGGAGGGGCCACCAACGGGCGACGCCGTTACCGTGCGGATCGTTGGCGAGGACTTCAAGGAGCTGGAGCGGCTCAGTGGTCAGGCCCAGCGTCTGATCGCCGACGTACCAGGGCTTGTTAATCTACGCAGTGACCTCGAGGCCGCCCGTCCAGAGCTGGCATTCCACGTCGATCGCCGTCGAGCGATGCTGCTGGGCGTGAACACCGCCACGATCGGCAACTTCCTCAAGACGGCCGTGCTGGGCACCAAAGTTGGCACCTACCGACAGTTCAACGACGAGTATGACATCACGGTGCGGCTGCCGCTGCGCCAGCGCGAAAACGTCGATGATCTGTTCCGCCTGCGCGTGCCCAACGCGACCGGCGAGACCGTTCCGCTCAGCTCGTTGGGCCGCTTCGAGTACACCGGCGGCTTCGGGACGATTCGGCGGGTGGATCAGAAACGCGTGGTCACCCTATCGGCCGACGCCGAGGGACGCTTGGACACCGTCGTGCTGTCGGATGTAAGGAAGCGACTCGCGGCGTTTCAGGAGGAGCTTCCGCTGGGCTACGAGCTGCGCTACGCCGGCAAGAACGAGGAAGAGGAGAAGGCCAGCGCGTTCTTGAGCCGGGCCTTCGCGATCGCTCTGTTTCTCATCGTCCTCATCCTGGTTGCCCAGTTCAACACGCTGATTATGCCCATTATCATCATGAGCACCGTCATTCTGTCGCTCATCGGCGTCTTCGCGGGACTGCTGATCTGTCACATGCCGTTTGGGATCATCATGACGGGCGTGGGCGTGATCAGTCTGGCGGGCGTGGTCGTCAACAACGCGATTGTGCTGCTGGACTACACTCGCCTGCTGCAACGAAGAGGCTTGGGGCTCATCGAGGCCGCCGTTCAGGCCGGGGCCACGCGCCTGCGACCGGTCCTCCTGACCGCGACGACGACAATCCTCGGGCTGATCCCAATGGCGATCGGCATGAGCTATGACTTCCGCAACCTGAGCTGGACGATGCGCAGCGAATCGTCCCAGTGGTGGAGCAGCATGGCAATCGCCGTCATCTTCGGATTGGCCTTCGCGACGCTCCTGACGCTGGTCGTGCTACCTACGCTGTACGTCTCGTTGAGCCGCCTGGCGGAACGGCTGGGGCTCGGCGGAGCGGCGAGTGAAGACGACGATGAGGCCCCGGCCGAGGTCGGCGCCTGA
>CAZUCH010000266.1:0-5140 GCA_964619045.1 uncultured Planctomycetales bacterium
CAACTGCTCGTCGCACTCCCAGCCGGGGCCTTCCAGCCAGCACAGTCGGGCTGTGTAGTGCCCCGGGGACAAGCCAACGATCACAGCCTCCAGCTCATAGCAGCACATACACGGGCACGGCTCGCCCCACAGGATCTCCTCCTCGACCAGCGTCAACAGATTGCCATCGACTAACAGCGTGAACCCGATCTCGTCGATGCAGCAGTTGTACTCCGCGTTGGTGTGCAGCACGCGCAGACTGAGCCCATCAACCGTCCATTCAACCTCGTCCGGGTTGCAGAACCAGTCATCCCAGGGCGGCTCCTCGCAGCCATTGTCCCAGTAGTCCGCCAGCCGTGGCGGACCGGTCAACAGGCCCACGAATGCATCGATATCGTTGAAGTCCACCACCCCGTCACCATCGCAATCCGCCAGCAGTTGATCGCAATCGGGAAACTCGGCTTCGTAACCCGCCGACCCACTCAGCGCCAGCACAAACGGATCGATGTCGTCGAAATCAACCGTCCCGTCGCAATTCAAGTCGCCCAGCAGGCTCGGAGCGGCACCGCACCAGGGGCCACCCCCGCCCAACAGAACCAGCGGCATCAGACACCGCAACGCAATCGGCCAAGCAGTTCGAATTGTCATGGTTTCACTCCCAAGAACGACATGGACCCACCGGTAACCGGCACGAGCCCCGACACCCCACTCTGACACACAGCCGGCTACTCTCGAACACCCGAGCATTCCACAATCCTCCCTTGCCACATTGGATTATGACCGATGAACGCCGCCTGGGCAACAGAACCCGCCCCAGATCCGCTGCCAACCGCCAGCCAAGCGACAACGATCGTCGCCACATAACCGCCGTCCTCAAAGAAGGTTACGATCTGCTCCCCCCAGCCCCACCGCCAGAACCCACCCCACCTATGGGGCCGGCCTGCAACCGGTAAGGCCCGCCAGTCGCCACGCCCAAAACCCGGCGCTACCCAACCGACCTCCGGATTTGACGAATCCCCCCTCACTCGCCACAATGAGGTGTTCTGGAGGCTCACGTATGGTGCGGCTCGTCGCACCATTCACTCTGGAGGCCTGCGTAGGAGGTCTAGGCCATGCAGACTGCTCGACGAAACGCCAAGACTCGCATGCTGACACTTGCCGCCGCGGCAGGCCTGGCCTTCGCGGGCATTACTCTGTCTGGCTGCGCCACCTACAACGCCGAATCCTCCTCGGGCACCAGCGGCAGTCAGCTAGCGGGCTCCCAGGGCCCCGCCGCCTCGCCCGTGCAACACCCCATGCTCGAGGGAATCCCAATTCCTGTCGGCTTCCGCATGGTCCCAGAGCGCAGTGTCGCCCGCGAAAGTGGCCGCCTGCGCGTCGCACAGTGCGAGTTCGAGGGCCGCGCCCAACCCGAGCAAGTCCAGCGCTTCTATCTCAACTACATGCCCACCGCCCACTTCACTCTTCGGCAACGGCGCCTCGACAACGGCGAATACAAGCTGCAATTCGAGAGCGACACCGAAGAATGCAGTGTTTATATCAAACCGAACCAGCGAAGTACCGCGCTGGTAATCGATCTCGGACCACTAGCCAAGGGCTCCACCGAACGCCAGCCCCTAGCCCCCGTCAGCCGACCGCAGTAGCTCGGCCCGACTTTTTCCCTTGAGGTGTATTGATGGACGCTGAGACAAGGCACCAGCTTAAACAAAACGAACTCGCCGGAACTCTCGACAAGCTCCGCGAGATGAAGGATCCAAAATACCGCTACACCGTGCTCGGCCTGATCGCCTTGCTAGTAGCCGTGGTCGTCTGGAACGCCGTCAGCTCGAGCCGCGCCCACGCCGCCGAAAAGGCCTCGGCGCGCCTCTTCGAGGTCACCACGGCACTCGCCGTGGCCGATGAAGACGGGGCAGCCATCGCCCGCGAGAATATGCAGGCCTACGTCGACGAGGTGTCCGACCCCGCCCTGGGCGGATACGCCCGTCTCAGCCTGGCCGGAGCACTGATCTCCGACGCACTCAAGAACCCCGATCAGCGACCGGCGGCTTTCGAGAACGCAGCCGCGCTCCTGACCGAGATCACTACCAACACTAGGACCCCCGGCCCCTTGGCCGCCGCGGCGCGCTTCTCGCTGGCCACAACCTACGAGTCGCTGCGCCAGCCCGAGAAGGCCCGCGAACTCTATCAGGATCTCACCACCGATGACCGTTTTCGCGGTTCGCCATTCGAGTTGCGGGCGTTCGAGCGACTGAACTCCATGGACGTCCTCGAGGTCGCCGTCCACTTCGAGCCCGGAGACCCGCCGGCCGCCGCTACCCAGCAGCCAAGCGCGCTCGACACCGGGGGCTTCAACATCCAACCGGCCAACGCGCCGCCTGGGATTTCCGGGCAGGGCCTGACACCCGAGCAGATCAAGAAGCTGTTCGCCAGTCGGCAAGATGAGGGTGCGGCCGCGCCAGCGCCGACACCCAGTGCGGCCCCCGATCAACCAGCAGCCGAGCAACCGGCCGCCGATGAACCCGAGCCGCCGGCAGCCGAGCAACCGGCCGCCGAGCCCGCTGCCCAGCAACCCGCAAGCGCCGAGTAGCAGTGACTAGAGACGAAGAGGATATCCTCGAGCGTCCCATACCAGTTGACGGCGATGAGGCTCAGCACGTCAAGCTGCGCATTCGACGCAGGCTGCCCGGCCGCCGCCTCGACAAGTACCTCCACAGCCGCGTCCCGCGACTATCGCGAACCGCGGTCCAGCGCCTAATCAAGCAGGGCGACGTAACCGTCAACGGGAAGCCAACCAAGGCCAGTTGCGAACTCAACAAGGGTGATGTCGTCGAGCTGGTCATCCCGCCTCCCGAGCCGCGAGCGGTCGTCCCCCAGGACATCCCACTCGACATCGTCTTCGAAGATGACTATCTGCTCGCGATTAACAAAGCCACCGGCATCATCTGCCATCCGGCCCGCGCCACTCAATCCGGCACCATCGCCAACGCCGTCGCATTCCACGCCAACCAACTCAGCCACGGCGAAGACCCATTCCGACCCGGAATCGTCCACCGCCTGGACAAGAACACCACCGGCGTCATGCTCATCGCCAAAACCGACGAGGCCCACTGGAGGCTCTCGCTCCAATTCGAACGCCGCGTTATTCAGAAAACCTACCTCGCAGTCGTACACGGCAATCCGCAGCTCGACGGCGACACCATCGACATGCCCATCGGAATGCACCCCGTCGTGCGCGAGAAGTTCGCCGTCATGGTCCGCGAGAACAAAATCAACATCTCAAAAAACGCCGTCACCCGTTACGAGGTCGCCGAACGCTACAAGAACTTCGCGCTCGTCCGCATGTTCCCCAAAACCGGCCGAACTCACCAACTACGCGTCCACATGTCGCATCTCGGGCACCCCATCATCGGCGACACAATGTACGGCGGCCGGCCCACCAGCGAATTCGACGTCACCGGCGACCCATCCGCCCCACGTGAACCACTCTTCGAGCACCAGGCACTGCACGCTTGGCGAATCGAGTTTCAACACCCCATTCTCGAACTCCCCATGATGATCGAAGCGCCCTTCCCACCGCCGTTTCGCAACGCCGTGAACCTGCTACGCGAGACCAACCGTGCCTAGAACCAGGACCAGTACTTCATCGCACCTGGTTCGATGGGTACCGTGTGGGACCGGTTTCCAACCGGTCAGTCGGATGCTGTGTGGGACCGGTTTCCAACCGGTCAGTCGGGTGCCATGCCCACGGCTTTTCGCGTGGGCATGCGCGACAACGCGACGCCTGCCGGTCATACCGACGCTAGTGGCGCTGATGCTCGCCGCCGCGCCGCCCAGTCTCGCGCAGCAACCCCGCGCCGCCGTGGCCGGGCAACTCCGAACTCTGCTGGGGGCCGCCGAGCACCAAGACACGATCGGCCTCGCGGTGGCGAATACCGCCGACGGCGAGCTGTGGTTCGCCCACCAGGCCGGCGCGCTGCTAAAACCCGCCAGCGTCCAGAAGCTCTTCATAACGGCCGCCGCCCTGCAACACCTGGGCACCGATTTCAGGTACCACACACGCGCCTACGTCCAGGGCGACGAGCTGTGGATCGTCGCCGGCGGCGATCCGGCGCTCGGCGATGAACGCATCGCCCAACGTAACCACCGACCAACCAACGAATTCATCAACCGGCTCGTGAACGCCCTGCAAGCCCGCCAAACCACGACCATCAGCAAGATCGTCCTTGACGATTCCATCTTCGATCGCCAGGGCCGACATCCCGACTGGCCCATCGATCAGGCTGATCGTTGGTATCAGGCCCCCGTGGGCGGCTTCAACATCAACGACAACTGCCTGGACGCGAGCGTCACGCTCCGCGGCCGGCGCATCGAACTCAACCTCACCCCCGACCTGCCCGCCGCCCTGATCGACAATCGCCTGACCATCGGTCGAGAGCACAACCCGACCATCAGCCGAGCGCCCGGCAGCGACGTCTTCCAACTTCGCGGCACGCTCAACAAGGCCGCCACACTAATGCCCGTCAGCGCCGGCCGCCCCACGATTTTCTTCGCCCACATCCTCAAGCAGGCTCTACGCGCCGGCGGAATCACACGAAGCGGCAGCGTCGTCCGGCGTAAGCTAACGCCGGCCGAACTCGCCGCCGCCGACCTGCTGATCACGCAGACCACTGAATTGCCGGACGTCATCTGGCGTTGCAACAACTTCAGCCAGAACCTCTTCGCTGAATGCCTGATGAAATCCCTCGCGGCCTACCGGTCCGACGGGAGCCGAGCCACGCTACCCGCAAGCTGGGACGCCGGCCGCGATGTCCTCCGAACCACCCTCCGTGAGATGAACCTGGACACCAGCGGCGCGACCTTCCGCGACGGCAGCGGCCTCAGCCACTCCAACCGCGTCACGGCCGGGCAGGTCGTCCAACTCCTGGTCACGATGCGTCGCCATCGCCACGCCGCGGTCTTCGTCGGCAGCCTGGCTCAACCCGGAAAACCCGGCTCGCTCCGGAGGCGCTACAACGACCCGCTGCTCGCGGGCCGACTGCGGGCCAAAACTGGAACCATCGCCGGCGTCCGAGCCCTGGCCGGCTACATCGCGCGTCCCGACGGTACCGAGCTGGCCTTCGCGCTACTGATCAACGGCCCCGGCAATCGCCAACTCCCCACC
>CAZUCH010000267.1:0-5131 GCA_964619045.1 uncultured Planctomycetales bacterium
GGGGCGGCTGACCGGTGATGAGGTGATACAGGCTGGCCCCCAGCGAGTAAAGCACAGCCGGTGGACCGACCGACGCGACTTGCTGAACACCCTCCGGGGCCGCGTACGCCAGCGTGCCGACCGCCGCGCCGCGCACGTCGCCGCCCGCCTGGTGCTGGTCGCGCGCCAGGCTGGCCACCCCCAGATCCGCGACATGCACGCGACCCTCGATGTCCATCAGCAGGTTGCTCGGCTTAACGTCGCGGTGCAGCAAGCCGACTCGGTGAATCGCCGCCAATCCGACCGCGGCGTCAAGGGCCACGTGAAGCGCTTGGCGCCAGTTCAGACGTTGCTTGCGGGCCAGCATCTGACCCAGGTCCATGCCGTCCACGTACTCCATCACGAAGTACCATTCACCGCTCACGGCGTCGCAGTCCAGCACGCGAACCACCTGTGGCGACTGAACGCTGAAACCCGCACGTGCCTCGTCACGCAGACGCCCCATGGCCTCGGTCGTGGCCGGGCCGAATCTGTGCGGCAGGATCTTCACCACGCACATGTGGCGCAGGTATTCGTGCTCGGCCAGGTAGCTCACGCCATGCGCGCCTTGCCCCAGGCGAGCCAGTAGGCGATACCGACCGCGGAGCAGGCCTTCTGGAGCAATCGGGGGGTAAGGCAGATTTTCCACTTGCTCGTGACTCGCCGGGCTCTCCCGCGACTGAGGCAACAAGAACCCGCACGCTCCACAGCGCCCCATGCGGCCCGGCACGGGTCGCACGCCGTCGGCATGGCCACACGCGCTGCAACGTTGGGATTGTTCTAGCAGAGCCATACCGAAGTCCGTATCCACACGTTCTCATTGCCGTGCGGGATTCGAGTCAGGCCGCGTCCATCAGCAGCCAATAATAAAAATGTTCAATGCCTTGACAGTTAGGTATTATCGGCACATCATACATGCCGAGCGAGAAGTACCAACAGATTCTGAAGGTAGCGCCGCTGATGTGGCACTGCCGGTTGCCAGTCCTGCTCCACATGCGTTCGTACCATGTTTTCGGACGTTTGGATAGGGCAGGGCGGCTGCCTGTTTCATTCAAGGGGTTCGTGCCTGCGTGGCACGCCGGCCCCGCATCTCGGAGTTCGTAATGCTACTGACCATCATTCTCGACATTGTCGCCGAACTTGCCCAATTGGCCGCAAGCGTGAGTCCCGTGTTGGGCGACTTCATCGACATCGTCTCCTGCTAGCGAGGAACCAGCCATGATAGAAGTTATAACTGATCTTGACGACATCGTAGTGGGCCGCAGCTAACCAATCGGCTCAGCAGCCCACTGTCGAAGCTGGCCGAACTGGCCAGGGGGGGTGCGTGCGAGTTGTTGCGCGTTCGGGGGTGTTTGGGGGGGCTTGCGGACCAGTCGCATGTGCGGCGGGCCTGTGATGTGTGCGCGACGGGTGTTAGCGTTTTTTCAGTTTTAGCGCAGTGTCCGACCACCGTGTCGGACGTAGAATTGTCCGGTGAACCTTCGGCCGACAGGGGCGTTGGCCGCTACAGGGTTCCTGAGACTGCTCAGTCGTCGTCTGTGTGTTCAAATGGGAGACGGTGGATCAGCATCGGCCGGCGTTGAGCCACGTTCACCAGTAGCCCCAGCGCCAGGAAGTTCGCCCACAGACTGCTGCCCCCGGCGCTAACGAATGGCAGTGTCATCCCCGTGATCGGCGCCAGCCCGATATTCATGCAGATGTTCAGCAACGCCTGCACCACGATCATCACCACCACGCCCACCGCCAGCAAGCGGCCGAACGGGTCATTGGTGACGGTTGCCACCTCGAGCCCTAGCAGTACGATCATGCTGTAGGCCAGAATCACGAGCACGCCCCCGACCAGCCCCCACTGATGCCCGATGATGGCGAAGATGAAGTCGTTGTGCTCCTCGGGCAGCAGGCCGTCATACTTCACGAAGATCCCCTCGCCGTAGCCCTCGCCGGCCACGCCGCCGGTCCCCAGGGCGATCTTGGATTGCCTCAGTTGGTAGCCTTCGTCCATGTGCCATGATTCATTGGCGCTGTTTTGCTTGAACATGACGTCTATGCGTGTCCGCTGGTAGTCCTTCATCCCGTAGAAGTAGAATACGGGCATTGTCGCACAGCCCAGCAGAACCACGAGCAGCAGGTGGCGTAACCGGGCCCCGGCCACAAAGAGCATCGTCAGCAACACGGGCAGCAGCATCAATAGCGTGCCAAGATCGGGCTGAAACATGATCAACACCATCGGCACCAGCGTCAGAACAAACGGGACGATCAAGCCCCGCCAGTTCCGATACGAGCTGCCATAGCGCAGGTAGCGCGCCAGCGTCAGCACCAGAATGGGCTTCAAGAACTCCGACGGCTGGATGCTAAGCATGCCCAGGCCGATCCATCGGCGTGTCCCACGACGCACGTCGACCAGCGGCATGTCCGGCAACCCATAATGGTCAAGGACGCGGTCCAGAACGAGCATCAGCAGCAGGCCTATCGCGAGCGCGTAGAGGGCATACGTATAGCGCCCGATACTCTGGTAGCTGGGCAGCAGGACAATCAACAGCAGCCCCACGCCGGTGCCGATGTAGATCAATTGCCGAACCGTCAATGGGCCGATCGCGCGATAGGCGTTCATTGCCCAGGCGCTGCTCTCATCGGTGCTGGTCAGGGCGGAGCCCGGCGTAGATGCATGGCCCGCCGAGCGGCCGGTGCTATGGATACACAACAGGCCAACCGCCAACAGGAATACCACCGGCAGCGCCAGCCCCCAGCCTAATCGCGTGAGTTTGAGAAACACGGTGACTCACGTCCCCGTCTATGAGGCGGCAGTCTCTACCGCCAGGCCGGCAGCGGGGCGTCTTCGACCGCTTCGTGCATTGGCTCTTCGGACAGCCACTGCATGAGGCTGGGGCCGCCGCACGCGGGGCAGGTTGGATTCAGCGGAATCCGCGGCACGCCATCGCGATCGTCCGCCAGCCGGGGAACCACGCGCTTCTTGCAGTCATGGCAGAACAGCCACGGATAGACCGCATCCTCGCCACAGGCGTCGCAATGGTAGGGCGTATGGGCACGGCGCGGGTACTGCTGGTCAACCGCGGCCTGGCATGCCAGGCAAACGCCGGTGACACGCAGCGTCTCACCCGGGGCGGCGAGTTCTTCCCCACTCGATAAGGTCACATACGCGGCAATCGCCAAGGCCAATACCGCAATGCTTCCGAGAACCATCTTCGATCGACTGCTTGGCATTCTACAGCCCTCTGCGAACTAGCCGCCCTCGCCCAGTCTGACGGCATTGTCGGCTGGCAGCAAGTGCCAGACTTTGTTCTTCGTGCGCCAGACGGCGTTCAGTTCCTCCGGATAGGCGAACGGGTGGTAGTTCTGGCCACCCTCCGCTCCCACCCACTTACCGTTGTAGCGTTGGTCCGCCGGGTGCGCCGGGTCGCGCGGCCCCTCGGGCCTCCGCTGGTCTCCGAAGTTCATCATCCGGCGTGGGTTGCCCATTGTGCCGTACCGGTCCCACGGCTTGCGGCTGGGGTTCTCGCCCGGCTGCCAACTGAACATACTCGCCGAATCCACCGTCTTGAACAGCACGTCTTGCAGCGTCGAGATTCCCTTCGAGACTGGAACGAGGTTTGTGACGTGTCCGTCGCAAAACAGCACCTCGGCGCTGCGCTCGTTCCCGTGGCGCCAGCCAACCATCGTGCCCCACTGGTGTGGAATCTGGTCGTACGCCGGCGTCTGCCCATAGACGTTGTGAGCCATCATCCAGGCCGCGTTGAGCGAGGTGAACCAGGTCCACCAGCCGTCCACCGCGTACACCTGCCGCGATGCGTCGTCGTGTCGATCACGCGGAAAGTTGTGGTGCATCAGAGCGTTGATCGCGTAGCTGGTGCGGATGCCCGCCTTGGGGGTCTCGCCCGCGTAGAAGTTGTCGACGAACTTGTATGGAGCCTGTGACGCCCAGGCGGAGTCTTCCGCCCGCATCACCGTCACTTCGTCCGAGCGCTCGTCGTTTGGGCAGATCTGGACGTCGGGGTCTCCCAGGTAGCCCGTGTCGAAGAGTGTGTCGCACCACGAGTACAGGCACCACGCCGCCGCGCCCGAATCGATCGCCTCGCCGTCATCCCAACTGGGCCCGTACCCGTTGTTCTCCGACCAGCAGCCGGCGACGGCTTGCCCCAGCCCGCGCAGGTTCGCCCCGCACTTGGCTTTCTTGGCCTGCTGGCGGGCCGATCCCAAGCTCGGTAGCAAGATCGAGATCAGCAGGGCGATGATCGCGACCACCACCAGCAGCTCGATCAACGTGAACCCCCCGCATTTGCCGGCTCTCGGGATACGTTTCGCCATCAGCACGGCTCCTCCAACAGTGCGTTGCCCGATTTGTCATAGCGGGCGCGGACGTTACCGGTTCTCGCTGCTCAGCGTACAGTAAGCGCCGGCGCGAGGGTCGACAATCACCTAAGTACCGTTTCCTATCGGGATTATACACCATGGTCCGGTAGTTTCCAGAACCTAGGCACGGGAAGGCGAGCCCATCCCCCGGCCACCGCCGCCTCCGAAGCACCCCGATTCGCGTATAGGCTCGACCAACAGGGTTCATTGTTGACACGGAAACAGCGGACTGATACCCTCTAATACTAGATTGGGTAAGGACTGTGATTCGCCGGCATGGGGTCGGCGAAGCGGAGAAGCTATCGGAGCAGGGAACGCAGCGCGCTTACTCCACGGAATGTCGTCATGTCTGCTCCGTGTCACTGACGCATAATCGGCTTCTGGCGCCGCAACACCAACGACCTTAAGAGGTTGGGCTGGCGCGCGTCAGCGTGTTTTTCGATCAACCTGAACTGCCAGGGACATAACAACAAAACAAAGGAGCACGGAAAATGAGGACACTCTCGATCATCACAGTCGGCACGCTGCTGATGGCCATGCCGGCCGTCGCACAGCCCGTCATGGACGGCACTGCCGACCTCGCCTACGGCATGCAGATCGGTTTCCAAGACACGGCGACCGGCTTCGGCGACAGCGACATGGGAGTCGTCGATTTTGCCAACGGCTCGGAACTCGACGCCGGCTGGGGGATCATCGACGGTTGCACACTCTACCTCGTGCTGGCCGGCAATCTCGAATCAAACTT
>CAZUCH010000268.1:0-5121 GCA_964619045.1 uncultured Planctomycetales bacterium
GACCGCACTGGGCATTACCGAGGCGAAGGGCTTCGCCGCGACGGTCCGCGTCGTCGACGGCAAACTGCTGACCACCGGCAGGCCTGCCCGCAGTTCCCTGCTTGTTGTCCGCACTTCGGCGCGCAAGCCTGACCGCAGTTCCCTGCCTGTGGCCCGCACTTTGTGACGCAGGCCTTGTTGTCGTTACAGGCCTGCTTGTCGGGGCACCAAGCCAACGCCGGCGTCACCAACAGGAGCGCCAGCGCGATTATCAACGCACTTCGTTTCATAACAATCATCCTCTTCAATGTGATCTAGGTGTTTCAGAGCGAAAACAACTCGTACGGCGCGCTACAACGCGCGCGCATTGCCCCCAAGGAGGAGTTTTCGCCCTAGTTCAGCCAGGTTGCGAGTTGAGCCTGGCGCTGATTGTGGGAAATGAGAGCCGTGGGTGGATCCGGCCCGTGGGGCGAGACCCAGGGCTTGCTGTCGGAGGTCGCGGTGCTGGCAACGAATGTGCTGGTTGCGGCTACATCCTTGACCAGCGCGATCCGCGTGTCATTCGCCGTCTTGGTCGGGAGGATCGGATCCCTCGGCAGATTGCAGCGACCACGTTTGCAGTGCTGCCGGCACCGGTCGGACGCCGGATCACACTGAGTAGCCGGTGCTGGCGAACATTTCGTGCGGCAACAGCGCTTGCGCACGGTCTGACAGCCGCGCTGCTGACTTGCCGGCCACCGCCAGGAACCGAGCATCACGGGCTCAGGCCGCGGCGTGCAGGTCGGCATCTTGGCGCACATGCGAGGCGCGGACGGCATAACGCCGTGCAGCACGACACACAACATGGCGACAAGTTTCAGTGCATTCATTCCAGTATCATCATACAGTATCGACCGCCCCAGGATGCCGCCCCCCGCAAAAAAAGTCGCTCTGCGTCCAGGACGCAACCGGGATACACTCAGGCGACCTGGCGTTGCCGGGCGGCCCAGATGTGCCGTACATGGCGTGGGCGGCTCAGCGGCGCGAGTATAACCTCTGGTGGCAGCGGCACTTATCCTGGCCCCGCAGGTTCATCCCGCCGCGCAGTGGCGGGCTTGTTGAGGATTAGTTCGTCGATCGCCGACCCGCCCAGGGCGATCTGGCGCAACGTTAGCTGGTTGTCGAGGATGGTGATCTGCGTGTAGCTGTACACCTCGTGGTTCAGGAGCGCGACGTACTCCGGGCGCGGGCTCTTGGGCTCGTACAGGTGCGCACCGGCGGCGGCGGTGATGATGTACGTCACGCCTTGGCCGGCCTCGACGATCTCGCCCCCGCGCAGCGGATGCGTCCGCTCATAGCCGTGGTCGTGGCCGCAGAAAACGATGTCCACGCCGGCCTGTTCGAGCGCCGGCACCAGTGCCCGCTGGACGCGTTCGTCAGGTTTGTACTTGCCGCCTGAATAAGGCGGATGATGAAAAGCGACGAACTTCCAGCGCGGCGCGGGGTCGGACATGACCTCGATCAGCCATGGTGCGACCTGCTCGCGCAGGATGGCCTCGTCGGCGTTCGTATCGATCACCGCGAAACGGCTGCCGGCATAATCGAACCAGTAGTTGAAGTCCTCGGGCAAGCCCGCCGGCCCGTTGGCGGGTACCTCGAACACCTCCTGATACGGCGCGGCTTGGCCGTCGTCATCGATTTCGTGATTGCCCAGGCAGGGCCAGAAGTTGACGCGCGAGATCAGGTCTCGATAGGGCGTGAAGAAGCGCTCGTTGTACCTGTGGCGGCCTCCGCCGCTGTAGATGAGATCGCCGGTATGTAGGAGTAGTTCGGGGTCGGGTTGGGCGCGCGTCATCTCAGTGGCCAGCTCGTATTGCGCGGGCGTGCCGCGGCCGCTGTCGCCGAAGACGATGAACGAGTAGCGGCGCTCATCGGCGCGGTTGGTCACGAACTTCAGGCCCTCGGAGATGGGTCGCTTGTCGACACGAACTTCATAGTCGTAGGCCGTGCCGGGGGCCAGGCCGTCGACGCGCACGCTATTGCGACTGCCATCGGCCAAGGCGCGCTCGACACGCTCGGTTCCGTCCACGGTGATGGCGACGGTACACTCGACGGGGCGCGTGGTGTACCAGACCAGCGTCACGCCGTCCTCGGTCGCCATCTGGACCAGGGGCCCCTCGTAGATGCGCGCGGGCAGAATCCAGGGGGCGACGGCGTATGACGCATAGCCCACGGCGATGACGACGACTACCCAGAGCAGAACCTTGCGGGGCGAAGCCGGTTTGCGGCGAGTGACGTTCGCAGTGTCGCCGGGAGACTCGGGTTGCTCGGTCATGTGCTGCCTTTCCGTGGGGTGTGAGCCTGTGGCCGGTCGCGTGCTGGGAATCCTAGTCCTTGACGTGGCCCAGCTTCTCGGCCATGCGTCTGGCGACATTGGGCGGAACAAGTCGGTCGATCCGGCTGATGTCCTGGCCGCCCATCTCGTAGATCTGCTTGATGTACGTGCTGGAGGTCAACACGTGCTGGTCGCTGGCCATGATGAAGACCGTCTCGACATTGCCGACCACCCGGTTGAGGTTCGCCACTTGGACTTCCTTGTTGAGGTCCGACATGTCGCGCACGCCACGGATCAGTACGTGGGCGCGGCACTCACGAACGAAGTCGATCGTCAGGCCGGCGTAGGTCGCGGCGCGCACGTTGGGCAGGTCGGCGATGTGCGGCAAGAGCAGTTCCAGTCGCTCGCTCGAGTTGAGGAACTCCTCCTTGTCCGGGTTCACGCCGATCCCGACGACCAACTCGTTGAAGAGCTTCGCCGCACGACGGATGACGTCGAGGTGGCCATACGTCACGGGGTCAAACGAGCCCTGAAAAACCGCGATGATATTCTGATGCGTTTCCGGCATGGCACTCTGCTGGTTGGAGACAGGTCTTTCACGCTGGGCCGCGCTCTCCGCGACCGCCGCGGGGCCGCCCAGACAGCGCATTTGATACCAATTCGCGGCCCGCCGCCACCCGCGCGCGGCGGTCTTTCCGCCTGAGACGTTGTAGAGAGCGGGCTCCTTCCCGGTCTTCGTCGGCGACGATCATTGCCTGTCTCGACGAGCGAGGACGTGGGTGCCACCGATCGTCGTGACAATCTCATACTCCTCGCACAGCCAGGCGGCGAACTCGCCTTGCGGTGAGCGCCGCAACTCGAAGTAGTCGTTGCGGGCTATGGTGATCGCAGCCGGTCGCCGCCGCCGAATGTCGGCCGTACCCTGTTCGAAGATGAAGTCGGCGTGGCGACCGACCTGGCCGGTCTTCTCGAAGGTGGCAAACCGCGATGCCGGCCGGCGCTCGGAGTAGCGATAGGCTCCTGTATTCCAGCCCCAGGCGTAGACCGTTTCGTGTGGCCCCGCCAGCCGGGCCAACTCGGCCCCCTGCAGTTCCGCGTGCGTCGGCTGGGTGTGGCCCAGAGCGTACCACGTGGGTTTGGATCGCCAGCAGCGCTGCATCTCCGTCACGTTGCCCGGCAGCCCGGCCCCCAGCACGTAGGCCCACGCCACCAAGGTCGCCACGGCCAGCGGCACCGCCACGAGTTGACGCGGCAATCCTCGGCGACCCGCGAGCAGGTGCAGCGGGTACAGCGCCAGCAATCCCAGGGACGGCAGCATCACCATCAGGTGATAGCCCTGACGCCCGGGACTAACCAGCACCAGATAGAACGCCAGCACCAACCAAATCACCAGCAGCCCCACGCCACGGCGCGGCGGCCAATGTCCGGCGCCCAGCCGGCGGTCCGCCAACCCTCGTGCCAGGCCCCATGCCAAGCCGATCAGCACAACCGCCGAGATTCCCGCCAACGGCCGTAAGGAAGGCAGGTAAACACGCACGGCGTGGCCCAGATTGGTCCAAGTGGCGTCATCGACGGCGAAGTACGCGCGGTTGAATCCGACCATCGCGAAGATGGCCTCGCCCAGCGCTCCCTGGGCACCCAGCACAGCCGCCGCCACCAGCGGCGTGATCGGCAGCGTGAGCGCCACAACCACCCACGGGCGCCAGCCACAAGGATGCCCTCGGCCGGCGGCGCGCGCTCGCCACTGTGTCCAGGCCAGGTGCAACGCGCCGGCCCCCACGGCCGCCAACCCGGCTTGCTTGAACAGCGGCGCCGTTCCGGCGGCTAATCCACACAGCACTAGCCAGCGCGCTCGCGCTCCTCTCAACCAGCGCAAGTACGCCAGAACCGCAACGCACTCACAGGCGATCAGGTAGGTCTCTGTGCGGTTGGCCCCACACTCGAATCGTATGTCGGTCAGCAGCACAGCAGCTATCAGCGCCGCGGGCAAGGCCAGCGATCGGCGATACGCCAGGCGAGCGATCCCGACCAGCGCCCCCATCGTCACCAGCAGCGCCAGCGAGCCGATCAGGACTTCGCTCGCCGAGCCTGTTCCGCACAGCGCGATAGCTCCCGCGTTGAGCCACCAGGTGCCCGGCGGCTTGTTGTTCCACAGGTCGAGGTAGGGCCGGGCTCCGTCAAGGACGCACCAACCGTGGTAAGAGTAGAGATGGTCGTCGGACATCGTGGCGCGCCAGTGGACCGCCGATTGGTTGGCGACCACGCCCACGACGATCACCGCCGCGCACGCCAGCCAGATGCCGACCTGCGGACTACGACTCCCACGTCTGATCCGCGTCCTGCTCATCGCGACGTCTGTATCACGAGGCGCTACGCGCCCCATTGCCCACGGCGGCGAAAGAAGTCCTCGATCCACGCCAGCATCGGCCGTAACGCTCGACCGCGGTGGCTGCGAGCGTTCTTCTCGGAAGGCGGTAACTCGGCGGCCGTCAACCCCAACTCGGGGACCAGGAAGTGCGGGTCGAATCCGAAGCCGTTGGTGCCGCGCGGCTGGTCGCAAATCTGCCCTTCAAACTCGCCCGCGGTCTCGAACAGCACCCGCCCGTCAAGGGCAAAGGCCATCGCACAATGAAAACGCGCCCCACGCCGCTCCGGCGGAACACCGGCCAACGACTGTACCAGCTTGCGGTTGTTGGCGGCGAAATCACGCCGCTCACCAGCGTAGCGAGCCGAATGTACTCCGGGGGCTCCATCCAACTCGTCTACCTCCAGTCCGGAATCGTCGGCCAGCGTCGGCAGACCCGTGGCGGCGGCATACTCCAGTGCCT
>CAZUCH010000269.1:0-5109 GCA_964619045.1 uncultured Planctomycetales bacterium
GGGTAGCGATGTTGCTCGAGATCAATGATCTCAAAACACAGTTCGACATCCCCGGCGGCGAGGTCGTGCGGGCTGTTGCCGTCTAGCGCGTGTGTGCCTGTTGGCGGGGCGGACGTCAGTGCCGCCGGTGGGTCGACAGCGCGCGTTGTTGGGTGAGTCGGGGCAGTCTATAATCCAGCCACTATGCTAAGTACCAGTTTTGACATGCGCATCGTGCTGATCGCGAGCCTGGGGTTGGCCTTGAGCGGGCTGCCGACTCCAACTCAAGACCAGCAGTACCGTGAACGGCAGGTTCTCGACCCGGAGTCGGACGAGTGGGTGACCAGGGAGCGTCCGGCGGAGCAAGGTCCGGCGGACGACCTCGATGCCGCCCGGGGCTTGTTGGCGGAGAGTAAGCCGCGCGCGGCTCGCAAGCTGCTCAAGGCTTGGCTCGACGACGTGGCCGACGAGGAGCGCTACTACGAAGCCGTGTGGCTGCTCGGCGAGACGTATTTCGAGTCGCGTGACTATTGGCGGGCGCTGGAACAATATGAAATCGTCGCGGAGAATGCGAGCGGCGAGCTGTTTCGATTGGCCAACAGGCGCAGCGTCGATGTAGCGCGAGCCTTTCTGTCGGGGGAGCGGCGCATCGTCTGGCGGATTCTATACCTGCCGGCTCGCGACGACGGCATCGAGATTCTAGATCGGGTGTGGGAGCGCATGCCCGGAACGCGACTAGGTGAGTTGGCGCTCAAGCTGAAGGCGGATTACTTCTTTGGCAGCGGCGACGTGGATCTGGCCCAGGACGAGTACTCGAACCTGGCCCAGCAGTACCCCAGCGGGCGCTACATTCAGCTTGCGATGTTGCGTACGGCCGTGGCGGCGGAAGCGGCTTTTCCGGGGATCAAGTTCGATGACTTGCCGCTGGTCGAAGCCGAGGAACGCTATCGGCAGGTGAGCGCGGCTTTTCCGGGCTATGCGGACAAAGAGCAGGTTCCGGCGCGACTCGAGGGTATTCGCCAGCAGCGGGCCGAGAAGGATCTGGAAATCGCGCGCTGGTACGAGCGCACGCAGCGGCCGGCGGCGGCCGAGTTCTACTATCGCGTGGTGTTGCGGGACTGGCCCGACACGCTGGCCGCTTCAGAGGCCGTTGCCGCATTGCGTGCGATGGGCGTCGATGAAGAGACCGGCGAAGAGGTCTATGACCAGGCCGATGAAGAGGCGGATCAAGCGGAGGAATCCGAGTCATGAGCCGGCCAATCATGATTATTGGCGCGCTGCTGGTTGCCTGCGGAGCCGGTGGCTGTGGCTATCGGGCGGGTGGGCCCTACCGGTCTGATATTCGCAGCGTATACGTGGATATGGCCGGTTCGCAGGAGTTTCGCCGCGATCTGGAGTTCATGCTTACCGAGGCAATCAAGAAGCGCATCGCGGTCGACACGCCCTATCGGCTGGCCAACCGTGAAAACGCCGATACGATACTAGTGGCGGAGGTCTTGGAAGAGCGTCAAGCGGCCTTCGCTCCGGATGTCCGTTCTCGTCAGCCGCGTGAGAAGCAGTTGAACCTCGCGGTACGCGTGCAGTGGACGGATGTCCGCACTGGCGCCGTGCTGGTTGAGCGGCCGGTGATGCTCCAGGCGGTGGATTACCTGCCGCCGACCGGCGAGACCGAGCGTTTTGCGCAAGAGAGGGCCATCGATCGACTGGCGGCCCGGATCGTCGCTCAGATGTACGAAGAGTGGTAGTGCGCATCCCGACCTGCGTCACGGGGCGGGATCCGCGACAGAGCAGCCGAGCTTATGCCTGAACAGCAACAACCTCAGAAGCCGCGTGAGAGCGGCGACGGTGGTCCTCCCCGACCGCCAGCGCGCATGCCCCGTGGGTTGTTCAGTTGGATCATCATCATTGGGCTGGGCCTGATGTTCCTGGTGATGCTCAACCAGAACATGAACAAGGCTCACGAGATCACAATCAGCCAGCTCTGGACGCACGTCAGGAACGGCGACATCGTGAAGATGGTCGTCAAGGAAAACGAGATCAGGGGCGAGTTTGAGAATGTGCAGCCCAACACGCAGCTCGACACGAAGCAGTTTCGTTGTGAGTATCTGGGCGTTGTCACGATCATCGAGGATGTGCGCAAGGACGTCGAGGCGCTGAGTCCGCGGAGCGTGGAGTTTGGCAGCGAGGCTGCCAACGGCCTGTTGGTCGTCCTGCTCGCGGCCATCCCCTGGCTGCTGCTGTTCGCCATCATCTGGTTTCTGCTGTTTCGCCAACTGCGTCAGAGTGGTGGTGGTGCGGGCATGTTGGGCAACTTCGGGCGCAGCCGCCACCGCATCATGACGAAGGAGCACACCAACATCACCTTCGCGGACGTGGCCGGCGTGGAGGAGGCCAAGGAGGAAGTCTCGGAGATCATCGAGTTTCTGAGGAACCCCAAGCGTTTTCAGCGTCTGGGAGGGCGCATACCGCGTGGCGTTCTGCTGGTTGGTGATCCGGGCTGCGGCAAGACGCTGTTGGCGAAGGCCATCGCCGGCGAGGCCGAGGTGCCGTTCTTCTCGATCAGTGGCTCGGACTTCGTGGAGATGTTCGTGGGCGTGGGGGCCTCACGTGTTCGCGACTTGTTCCGTCAAGCGAAAGAAAACTCGCCCTGTATCATCTTCCTCGACGAGATTGACGCGGTCGGTCGGCGGCGTGGGTCGGGCTTCAACGGGGGCGGCGGGCATGACGAGCGCGAGCAGACGCTAAACGCGATTCTTGTAGAGATGGACGGCTTCGAGAGCAACGACCAGGTGATTGTCGTGGCGGCCACCAATCGGGCCGACGTGTTGGATCCGGCCCTGGTTCGTCCGGGCCGCTTTGATCGCCAGGTTTTTGTCCCGCTGCCCGACGTCAAGGGGCGCTTCGAGATTCTCAAGGTCCATGCCAAGAAGGTGAAGATACAGCAGCCGGTCGACAGCAAGCTCACGCGTGTGGCGCGCGGGACGCCGATGTTCAGCGGTGCCGACCTGGCGGCGATCGTCAACGAGGCCGCGTTGCTGGCGACGTTGGCCGGCAAGGACGCCGTCGAGCTCGAGGATCTGGAAGAGGCCCGCGACAAGGTTCGCTGGGGCCGGGCCAAGCGTAGCCGGGCGGTGGACGACAAGGACCGTGTGCTGACGGCCTATCACGAGGCCGGGCACACGCTGGTCCAAAGCCTGTTGGAATACGCCGACCCGGTTCACAAGGTCAGCATCATTCCGCGCGGCCCCTATGGCGGCGCGACGTTCTCGCTTCCGGAAAAGGACCGACATTACTTCAATCGTTCGTACGTGGAGGCTACCTTGCGGGTGGCTTGTGCGGGGCGCATCGCCGAGGAACTGCTGGGCCAGGACATGAACTCGGGCGCTTCGAGCGACATCCGACAGGCTACACAGATGGCCCGCACGATGGTCACGCAATGGGGTATGAGCGACCGGTTGGGTTTCGTTTACTACGGCGACGAGCCGGTCGACGACCGCCCGCGCATGGACCTGGGTCTGACCAAGGACTTCTCGGAGAAGACCACCGAGGTCATCGACGAGGAGGTGCGGCGCATTATCGATCAGGCTTACAGCGACGCCCGGCGTCTGATCGAGGAGAACCGAGTCCGGCTGGAGGCACTCTCGGAGGCGTTGCTCAAGTACGAGACGCTCAGCGGCGAGGAAGTGCAGCAGCTCATGGCCGGCGAGACGCTGGACCGGCCGACCGTGGCTGACCTGATCGCCGCCGAGCAGGAGCGCGGCGAAGACGCCCCTCCGGTTGCCCGCCCCGTCCGGCAACCCCCGCCCGACGGAGACATCGGGCCGGTGCCGAGCCCGGCGTAGCGCCATATGGCCGCTGCGCTGATACCCGTTCACAATCGACAGGAGGTGCCGTCCCGTGATGGAACTCGATGGCGTATTCATGGACATGTACGGGACGATCACGACCGGCGATCGCGCCGCGGTCGAGACGGTATGCGCCATCATCATCGCGGACACCGGCCTCAAGTTGTCGCCGGGCGAGCTCAGCATTGCCTGGGGCGAGCGTTTCTTCGGGGCCATGGACTGCCATAACGACGGCAACTTCCTGACCTTGTTCGAGATCGAAGCCCGGACATTGCGGGAAACGATGACGGCGCTGGGCACGGACCTCGATCCGGTTCCGTATGTCAAGGCCCTGGTCGAGTACTGGAAGAATCCGCCGTTGCAGCCGGAAGTGCAGTCCTTTCTGGCGAGTTTCCGCACGCCGATCTGCATTGTATCGAACGCCGACCGGGCCGATGTGGATCAGGCTTTGGCGTTGCATGACATTCTGGTGGCGGGTGTTGTGACGTCCGAGGACGCGCGTTCGTACAAGCCGGACCCGCGCATCTTCGAGGACGCGCTCGCGCTCACCGGCTGGCGGCGTGAGCACATCATTCACGTTGGCGACTCGCTGCACAGCGATGTGGGCGGCGCGATTCAGGCGGGGATTCGCAGTGGCTGGGTGAACCGCGCGCACCGCATCCACGATATTGGCACCCACGACCCGGACCACGAGTTCGCCGATCTCAACGACCTGCGTTTATTGGTCGAAGGTGGAGAGTAGGCAAGTGGCGTTGCCGTGCCGGTGGCGCTTTGTGGACTCTCAAGGTCCGGATTATCGGCCTAAGCGGGTTTTCGTTGCGTCCGCGTGCTGATAACGCTACGGTAATCATGCTGGGAGTGGACCCGACGGGGTCCACAATCCATTGTTAGGTGCATTCAGTAATCAGCAAGAGGAAGACGATGAACGCCACTCGTTCCACCATTGCCATGGTTGCGCTGGTTGTCTGCGCGGCCGCCGTTCCTTGTGCCTCCGCGGGCTCGGACATTCACTGGGCTGCCCGCATGGGCGACGTGACAGTATTGACCGAGTTGCTGGACTCCGGCGCGAATGTCAACGCCCAGGATGTGGACGGTCTGACGCCGCTACACTGGGCGGCGCTGCACGGGCAGGTGGACGCTGTTGGTCTGTTGTTGCAGGCCGGTGGTGACGCCCGGGCCGTGGATAATCGTGGGCGCACGCCGTTGCACTACGCTGCCCAGTCGAGCCACAAGCACGTACTCCTCGCACTCTTGGCGGCCGGCGCCGAGGTTAGCGCGGCGGATG
>CAZUCH010000270.1:0-5103 GCA_964619045.1 uncultured Planctomycetales bacterium
TGCAACCTCGAAATGGTTCGGATTCAAGGATGACTTCGTTGTCCGCCTGACGCCCGGGCCACCCAGCATTCCAAGAGCAGCAAGTCGGCAGGCGACCCCGGATTCTCCGCGGCCGCCAGGCCATTCACCGCAGTTACTTACCTTCTGCGCAACATGGCTAGACCGGCCAGACCGAGCAATACCACGCTGGCTGGCTCAGGCACGAATGTCATGTTGCCGAAGTTGATTTGACCCCAGTTGCCTGGCGTCCCGGCGTCAACCTTGGGCATAAACCAGCCGCCAACGCGCGCGTTGTCCAGCGCGCCCCACGAGCCATATCCTTCGGCGGGGTTACCCTCGTCGAACCCAAGCGGGCCGCTGGAGTACTCGGTCCCACCTACTTCGTACGTATACACGATCGTTGCCGGGTCGCCCTCTGAAAGCCCGTTGGGGTTGTACGCCATTCCCAAACGCACGGTCTCGCCCTTGGTGTAGGTGAGTCCGTCGTTGACGGTGAAGCTGTAGAACGGCAGACGCCCGCCCCAGCACGAGACCTCGCCGGACTCCGTGTTCACCATGAACACGCCGTCCACAGCCTGCGACCACCAGGGCGAGAGATTCAGGCCGCCCTCGACATTTGCCGTGCCGGTGATGGTGACGTCGGCCGCAAACTCGAAAGCGCTGTTGTTATAGAAGATCGCTTCGCTGATGCCGCCGTTCTCGGACAGGCGGAAGTTGTGCCGATTGGCCCAGCCGGCGCCGTCGAGCCCCGCGTCATTCATCCAGATTGATCCGGGATAGAGGTTCCCACTGGTGAACGTCGAATAGGGGGCGTCATTCCAGACCCGCTCGTTGATCACAGCACTGTCGATCGCCGGTGCCGCTAACGCTGCGGCGCACATCGCCGCGACAACAACTGCTGCTAAGCATGCATTTCTCATCTTCATCTCCTGCCTCCGGATTCTGTTGGGTGTGAAAGAACTGACCAGTCGTCGTAGACTCCATTGAGCGGCGCAGACGGTGCTCCACTCGACCGTACTCAGAGTATAGCACGGCCATTTCAGCATTGCAAGCGCTTTCAATGGCTGCTATACTGGATTTCTTGCAGGGCGCGTCAGCGACGCTTCAGCAGTATGGAGCAGCCCCGGTGGGCAGCTAACTCTCTGCAGGGACAGTTGTTATCTTACTCCGCTAACCGCGGCGCCTACGACCGGGGACGCCAGCGCGAGCTGATCGCGGTCGTAGTCACTGAAGAATACTCAACGTGTGCGAATGAATCCGTCTTTTCCGAAGAATTTCCTCTGGGGGGCGGCAACCGCCGCGTTCCAGATTGAAGGCGCCGCGAGCGCCGACGGCAAGGGGCGCAGCATCTGGGACACGTTCTGCGCCCGGCCCGGCAATACATCCGGCGGCGATACCGGCGAGACGGCCTGCGACCACTACCACCGTTATCGAGAAGACGTAGGACTGATGCGCGAGTTGAACCTCGGCGCGTATCGCTTCAGCGTGAGCTGGCCGCGCGTTGTGCCGGCCGGACGCGGGCAGGTCAACGAGGCCGGGCTGAGCTTCTACGATCGCCTGGTCGACGCACTGTGCGAAGCCGGGATCGAGCCGTTCGTCACGCTCTACCACTGGGATCTGCCGGAGGCGTTGCAGACCAAAATCGGCGGCTGGGCGCACGACGATTCGCCGAGCATTTTCGCCGATTACGCCGAGTTGATCTTCGATCGACTCGGCGATCGCGTGAGTTACTGGCTGACAATTAACGAGCCGCACGTAATCGTGGAGGCAGGCTACTTCGAGGGCGTTCACGCTCCGGGGATCAAGGACCGGGCGCTGGGCTACCGCGTCGGTCACAACCTGCTTCGCGCGCACGCCTACGCGGTGCAGCGCTACCGCCGCTCCAGACGCAACACCGGCGCAATCAGTTTCGCACTTAACACTGCTTATAGCTTCCCGGAGTCCGATGCGCCCGATGACACCGCCGCGGCGGAGCGTGCCATGTTGAACTTTGGCGGTTGGTTTGGCGATCCGGCCTACTTCGGCGATTATCCAGCGGTGCTGCGTGAACGGCTCGGCTCGCTCCTGCCGGAGTTTTCGCCCGAGGACGCGAGTCTGCTGAAGCGCTCGATGGACTTTGTGGCGCTGAATTACTACCTCAGCGACATCGTACGCCACGCCCCCGGCGCCGGGCTGATGGAGACGGAAGTCGTACCCCAACCAGACACTCCGCACACCGAGATGGGCTGGCCGATCCGGCCGGACGGGCTGAATCGCATACTGCATTGGCTGAACGAGCGTTACAGAGGCCTGCCGATCTACATCACGGAGAACGGCGCAGCCGTGAACGACCAACCCGACGAATCCGGGTTTGTCAACGACCAGGATCGTATCAACTATCTCCGCGAACACCTCGCAGCGGCGGGAACCGCCATCGCGGAAGGCGTCGATTTGCGCGGTTATTTTGCCTGGTCGCTGCTCGATAACCTGGAATGGTCGTTGGGTTTCTCGAAGCGTTTCGGGCTTATTCGTTGCAATCACGAAACCCAGCAACGTACAATCAAGGCGAGCGGACGTTGGTATGCCGATGTCATCCGTCATGGCGAAACCGACGTTGTTACGAGAGGAAAAAGCGAATGATGAGTCCCGCAATCCATCGAGCGATCGGCGCCATGATTGCCGTCGCCGGAGTGCTGACAGCGGCGACGGCGGGCGGCGTGATTACGCCGCTGGCCAGCTACGAACCTTCCGAGGCCGACCTGACGGTCACTCCCAACGCGGGCGATCCGGGGCTCTCTGTCAGTATCGTGCAGGGCGGCGTGAGCGGCGCTCCGATCGCTACGGATGGCGATTACGTCCTGAGGGTGACGATCTCCAACGAAACCGATCGCAAGATCGAGTTTCGACACAACTGGTCTTCGACGACTTACGACCTTGCCGGTCACGACGAACTTCTCGCCGACGTCTACGTCGCCGGCGCAGGTGCTATGCCCAACATCATGGGCGTCTGGAGCACCAATTGGAGTCCACCCGACGCCTGGCAACCCGCCAGCGGCGTTCCAGTCGCCACCGGCGTTTGGACGACGGTCTCGTTCGATGTCTCCGACCGTGAACAGGTCGGGCTCGACCGTATCTGGGCGTTCATACTGGAAGACATGGCAGGAACCAGCGGCGTAGCATATGTGGACAATCTGCGTCTCAGCGCCTCCGGTCAGACTACCGTCGTTACGGGGATCGCCGCGAACGGCCTTGCGGATCACAACGAAGTGTTCTGGAAGCCAGACAACTCCGCCGGCCTAGACGGCTACAACGTCTATCGCTCCGAGTCTTCGACCGGGCCGTTCACACTGCTGCACGCGACGCCGCACACGGACACGCAATACTCCGATCCGACTGATCCAAACGCGCCGCTTTTCTACTATCTCGTAACGTCGGTGGTCAACGGCGTCGAATCCGCGCCTTCCGATGTCGTATTGGCGCAATACAACGGGCTGACCGATGACGAGTTGCTCGAAACAGTGCAGCAGTCCACCTTCGGCTACTTCTGGTACCATGGCCACCCACACTGCGGCATGTCGCGCGAAAGCTACGGCTTCGGACATTCGAGCGACATCGTCACCACCGGCGGAACCGGCATGGGGTTGATCACGATCGTGGTCGGCGCCGAGCGCGGGTTTGTAACCCGCCAGGAGGCCGCGACGCGCGTGCGGCGCATCGTCCGGTTCCTCGACGGCGTCGATCCCGACGATCCGGATCTGCCCAGCGGAGTGCAGCGTTATCACGGCGTGTGGTCGCACTGGATGAATGGCGTGACCGGCGACACGATCGCCTTCGCCGGTCCGGCCGACGATGGCGGCGACCTGGTAGAGACCGCGTTTCTGGTGGAAGGCCTGCTGACGATTCGCCAGTACTTCGACGACCCCGATGATCCCGTCGAGATCGAGATTCGCGATCGCGCCACTTCGATGTGGGAAAGCGTCGAGTGGACCTGGTACCGCCGATATCCGGGCAGCGACCAGCTTTACTGGCACTGGTCGCCGAATTACGGCTGGGATCTGAACTTCTGGATCCGCGGATACAACGAAGCGCAAATCGTCTACCTGCTGGCGATCGCTTCGCCCACGTACACGATGCCCTCGTCGAGCTACCACTTCGGCTGGGTGGGCGGTGGCTACGCCAATGGAAATACCTATTACGGTTATCCGCTGTGGGTCGGACCGGCGTTTGGCGGCCCGATGTTCTTTGCCCACTACTCGAATCTCGGGTTTGACCCGCGCTACAAGCGCGACGCCTACGCAAACTACTACGAGAACGCCCGCAATATCTCGCTGATCGACCGCGCGTACTGCATCGACAATCCCGGCGACTACGCTGGATACAGCCCGTTGATCTGGGGACTGACCGCCAGCGCCGATCCATGGGGATATCTGGCGCACTGCCCCACCGACGACAATGGCACGATCACGCCCACCGCCGCCATCAGTTCCATCCCGTACACGCCCGAGCAGTCCTTGGCCGCGTTGCGGCACATGTCCGACATGTACGGTGCGGACCTGTGGGGGCCGTATGGTCTGTACGATGCGTTCAACCTGGGCGAGGATTGGTTTGCGACCGGGTATCTGGCGATCGACGAAGGCCCCATCACGCCGATGATCGAGAACTATCGCACCGGGCTGTGCTGGGACTTGTTCATGTCGAACCCGGAAATCGGACCGATGATGCAGGCTATCGGCATGTACTACGAGGTAGATTACGATACGGACGGCGACATTGATGCGGACGATTTCGCGATCTTCGCCCAATGCAACGCCGGCCCCGAGATCACGACGCCGCCGGGCGGAGTTACGCAGTCGCAGTTCGACGACGCCGACCTCGACAACGATGGCGACGTGGACATGCACGACACGGCGGTCTTCCAGCGGCTGTTCACGGGGTCGTAGCGTTGATTGCCGTAAGGGGCACAGAGAACTCAGAGCATCGTTGCGTGCATTCCTGACGCATCAATCCCGCTTTGCCTGTTATGCTGCCCCTCCAGTTGCGCTTTCGGGGGCGGCGTCGCCCCTCCGCTCAGCGAGCAATCGTTTGACCTCGTAGGCCCGCGCCTCAGTTAGCGGGTAGCCTTGC
>CAZUCH010000271.1:0-5097 GCA_964619045.1 uncultured Planctomycetales bacterium
TGAGACCATGAAACGGAGGTCGGCCGGCATGGGCCACGCACAAACAGCGGTTGCAGTCGCCGCCGACGTTGCAGCCGGGCGCTGCTCGGCCATCGACATATGCGACGCCGCCCTGCGACGCATTGAACGGCTGGATCCCGCCCTGGGCGCGTTCCTGGAGACAACCGCCGACCATGCCCGCGATCAGGCCTCGGCCGTTGACCAGGCGGTGGCGGAGGGGCGTGCCGTCGGGCCGTTGGCGGGCGTGCCGATCGCCGTGAAGGACAACATCTGCACCGTCTTCGGCCGCACGACTTGCGCGTCGCGCATGCTCGCGGACTACGTCTCGCCCTACGACGCAACGGTCGTCGAACGAATCGAGGCCGCCGGCGGCGTGATCGTCGGCAAGACCAACCTCGACGAATTCGCCCTCGGTTCCTCTACCGAGAACAGCGCTCTGACCACCACCCGCAACCCCTGGAACCACCAGCGCGTGCCCGGCGGATCGTCGGGCGGTTCAGCGGCCGCCGTCGCCGCCGGAATGGTCCCGCTGGCCCTGGGCTCCGACACCGGCGGCTCCATCCGACAGCCGGCAGCCTTCTGCGGCGTCGTCGGCCTGAAACCAACCTACGGCCGTGTCTCCCGCTACGGGTTGGTGGCATACGCATCGAGCCTCGATCAGATCGGACCGCTGGCCGCCAATGTCGAGGATGCTGCCCTGCTGCTGTCCGTCATCAGCGGCCACGACCCCCGTGACTCGACCAGCGATGCCCGCGACGTCCCCGATTACCGCAATGACGTGGCCGCCGAGCGCCACAAGAAATGCCGCCTGCGGGTCGGCGTCCCGCGCGAGCACTTCGCCGACGGCCTCGATCGGACGACGCGGAACGCCATCGAAGCCGCCCTGGCGCTCTACAAGCGGCTAGGTGCCGAGTTGGTGGACATTTCGCTGCCGCACGCCCCGTACGCGGTGGCGACCTACTACCTCGTGGCCAGCGCCGAATGTTCGAGCAACCTGGCCCGTTTTGATGGGATGCACTACGGTCGGCGCGGTTCTGAGGCCGATAATATCAGAGAAGTGTGTAGCGCCGCGCGCGACTCAGGCTTTGGTCTCGAGGTGAAGCGACGGATCATGCTCGGTACTTTCGCGCTCTCCGCGGGCTACCAGGATGCCTACTACGACCAGGCGGCGCGCGTGCGCCGGCTGATCAAAGAGGATTTCGACCGGGCATTCGAGACCTGCGACCTGATCGCCGGCCCGACCACGCCCACGACCGCGTTTGAACTGGGCGAAAAGCTCGGCGATCCGCTGGTGATGTACCTGGCGGATATCTACACGATTGCGGCCAACCTGGCCGGCATACCCGCCATATCGATCCCCTGCGGGTTCAGCCCGGCCGGCCTGCCGATCGGCCTGCAATTGATGGCGCCACCATTCGGCGAAGCAACACTGCTCCAGGCAGCGCTGCTATACGAACGTGAGACCGAGTGGCATGACCGCCGCCCGCCGGACACGCGTGCATGTGAGGACGACTAATGAGCATCGGAAGCGACATCCCGTTCATTCGGACGAAGATCATCGCCACATTGGGGCCGGCGAGTTCCTCCCGCGAGCAACTCGAAGCCATGTTCGACGCCGGCCTGGACGTCTGTCGGCTGAACTTCAGCCACGGCGATCTCGACGACCACCGCCAGACGCTCGAGACGGTGCGCGCAATTGCCGAGGAGCGCAACGAGGCGACTTGCGTCGTCGGCGACCTTTGTGGCCCCAAGATCCGCCTGGGGGACTTCGAGACCGGACCGGTGAAAGTGGCCCGCGGCGACATGGTGCGTTTCGTCCGCGGTGACGGGCCGTGCGGTCCAGAGCAGCTCACGATTTCCTACCCGGCCCTCATCGACGAGGTCGCCGAGGGCGAGCGCATCTACGTCAATGACGGCCTCGTGCGGCTGGTCGTGCGTGAGTCCCGAACCGACGAACTGCTCTGCGAGTGCCTCACTGCCGGCGTCCTCAAGAGCCATAAAGGCGTCAACCTGCCCGATACGCGGCTCTCAACGCCGGCCCTCACCGAGAAGGACAGACGCGACCTGGAATGGGCGATCGAGCACGACCTCGACTACGTGGCCCTCTCCTTCGTTCGCCGGCCCGAGGATCTCTATGAACTCAAGGGGTTGATCAAGGAGCGCGGCAGCGCCGTCCGTGTGATTATCAAGATCGAGAAGCCCGAGGCGCTGCAACACTTGGACGAGCTGATCGCCAACACCGACGCCGTGCTCGTGGCACGCGGAGACCTGGGCGTCGAGACCGACATCTGGCGTGTGCCGCTCGTACAGAAGGACATCGTCGCCCGCTGCCGAGCAGCGGGCGTGCCGGTGATCGTTGCCACGCAGATGCTCGAGAGCATGATCAGCAGCCCCATGCCCACACGTGCCGAGGTCAGCGATGTGGCCAACGCAATCCTCGACCGGACCGATGCCCTGATGCTCTCGGGCGAGACGGCGGTCGGCCAGTACCCAATCGAGTCCCTCGACATGATGAACCGCGTGGCCGGCGCTACCGAGGACCACTTGGCGCGGTTCAAGTTGAGACCCGAGGCCCCGCACGTGTCACAGTCGGCGACGGAGGCGGTGGCGCAGGCGGCCGTGTCGGCCGCGCTGAACATCGGAGCACGCGTGGTGGCTGTGTGGAGTGCCACGGGCACAACGGCCCGAATGGTCGCCCGCCATCGACTCCGCATGCCGATCATCGGCCTCACCTACGACCCGCGCGCGCGCCGGCAGATGAACCTGCTCTTCGGCGTGCTGCCGCTGTGCATCGAGCCGCTCGATCACCCAACCAAGATGGCCGCGGCGCTGGACACCCAGTTGCGCGAGCGGAAGCTGGCCTACCCCGGCGATCTGATCGTGGTAGTCAGCTCGACCATGCCGACAGTGACCGGAGCGAGCGACACGGTACTCGTGCATCGAGTTTGTGAAACATAGCGTTCGCCCCGAGCCGAACGTCGTCAATGGCCTTTGCCGCGGGGCGTCAGGTGGCCACGTCCCCACCCGCGCCGCAGCACACCACGCTCTGCACGCCGGTCAACGACTTGACGCCGTCGACAAAAGTCGGTGACGGATCGACGCTGGCACCGTTGCGGCCGCGAATTGCCGCCACCCAGCCCAGGGGCGACGAGATTTCAAAATACAGCGGACAACCGCCCCGATGCCGGCGGCACATGTCACGCAGTTGGGGCATGATGCTCGCGGCGCCCTCCTCGCTACGCATCCTGATGATTATCTCGCGCGAAAACTCACGCCGGGCGTGCTCGATCGGGATTACGCGAGCCGTGCGGATGCTGGGTTCCTCTCGGCGATGATCAACCTCACCCTCGATGAAGACGACCGCGTCGGGCTTGAGTACGGGCAGAATCTCATCCTGCTGCCCCGGAAAGACCACGATCTCGACCGAGCCTGCGAAATCCTCGATCAGCGCCACCACGAGCTTCTTGCCCGCCGAACGTCCGTTGCGGATCGGAACCGCCCGCACTCGCGACACCAGCCCGCCTAGGACGACCCGCTCCCCATCCGGCGCCCGCACCAACCCCGCCGTATCGCGAGTGCTGAAACGTCGAACGATGTCTTCGTACTGCGCCAGCGGGTGTTTGGTGACGTAGAATCCCAGCGTGGCCTTCTCGTAGGCCAGCATCTCGGTGTCGGTCCACTCCTCGGTGCCGATGGGCGGCGGTCCCGAATCTCCAGCCGCCTCGAAGCCGCCGAACATGTTCATCTGTCCGGACTTCTGATCGCGCTGCATCTCCTGGCCCAGGTCGATGGCGGACTCCAGCACCTCCATGAGGGCTCGCCGCATGGCACCCGTGCTGTCGAACGCCCCGGCTTTGATCAGGGACTCGATCACGCCCTTGTTGACGGCCATCAGATCCACGCGCTCGCAGAAGTCGTGTATGTCGCGGAATGGTCCGCCCGCCTCGCGCGCCTCGATGATGGCCTGCACCGCCTTGTGCCCGACGCCGCTGATCGCCGCCAAGCCGAAGCAGATGTGTCCCGGCCCCCGTGATGCGGGGTCTTGCTTTCCGTTGGGCGGCTGGGCGTAGACGACCGTGAAGGCGTCCTCGCTCTCGTTGACATTCGGTGCCCGAATCGCGATGCCAACGGTCCCATCCGGCTGCCGAATATGGCGACATTCGTCCAGATACTCGGCAATCTTGTCGGTGTTCCCACTCTCGTAGGTCAACAGGGCCGCGATGAACTCGACCGGGTAGTACGTCTTGAGGTAGGCCGTGTTGAAGGCTACCAGGGCGTAGCCGGTCGAGTGGGCTTTGTTGAATGCGTACCCGCCGAACTCGAGGATGTCGGCGAAGATTCTCTCGCCCGTTGCCCGGGGCACGCCCTTCTCGACCGCCCCTTCGAGAAACGGCTCGCGCTCGGCCTCGATCATGGACTCTTTTTTCTTGGAGATGGCCTTGGCCAGGCGGAACGCGCGGCGCAGCGGCACGCCGCCCAGGCGGTTGACCAGTCGCGAGACCTGCTCCTGATAGACCATGATCCCGTAGGTTTCCTCGAGTACCTCGGTCATGGCCGGGTGCGGCGTAGTCCACTGCTTGCGCCCGTGCTTGCGGGCCACATAGTCGTCGATGTACTTCATCGGCCCGGGGCGGAAAAGGGCGTTGGCCGCGATCAGATCCTCGATCCGGTTGGGCTTCATCTTCAGCAGCACGTCGCGCATGCCGCCCGATTCGAACTGAAAGACGCCGCGCGTCTCGCCGCGCGCCAGCATTTCGTACACCTTCTGATCGGTCAGATCGACCTTTTCGAGGTCCAGCTCGATGCCGTGGTTCTTCCTGACCAGCTCACAAGCCAGGTGAATCTGCGACAGTGTGCGCAGCCCGAGGAAGTCCATCTTCAGCAGGCCGATCTTCTCGACCGTCGGGCCCTCGAACTGGGTGGTGACATCCTTGCCGTCCGCCGGCTTGTGCAGCGGCACCAGCGTCTCCAGCGGCACATCCGCGATCACGACGCCCGCCGCGTGTACGGAGGCGTGCCGGGCGACGCCTTCCAGCCGGCGTCCGATGTCGAGGACCTTGTGAATCGTCGGATCCTGGTCGTAGAGGCGCTTCAGTT
>CAZUCH010000272.1:0-5095 GCA_964619045.1 uncultured Planctomycetales bacterium
CCGGAATCGTCGGCCAGCGTCGGCAGACCCGTGGCGGCGGCATACTCCAGTGCCTTGAGCCGCGCATTCTCCGCGAAAGTGGCACCCGTCTCCTCCACCTCGGGCACCTCTGGAAACTCGCCCAAGCCGTGCCATTCCAGTGGCGAACCAGTCGCGATCTGACGCATCTCCCGCATCTTGCCCGCGTTCCCCGTGGCTAGCAGTACCTTAACCATCGCGTCTAGCGCCCCTCGAGCAGTTCTTGCTGACGCCGAGCCTTGGGCAGCATGACCGGGAACGAAGACGCGGCGACGCGCTCGCTGACCCGCCCCGTGGTCGCGTTGCGGACCAGGTTATACATCTTGTGGCCGTTGTGGAGACTGTGCGGAAAACGCTTCTGGGCCGCGACCATGCTGGGGCCGGCTATCCGACTGGTTATGGTCACATCCCCACTGAGCGGATTCTCGCGACGAACCTCGGCAACCCCCGTGAGCGGGTAGGTACCTACGTACACCGAACTGCGAGCGGCGGCGTGATGGTAGTAGGCCTCCTCGCCCTGCTTACGAAGCAGCGCGCAGTACTCCTCGGCCACCGAGCGCCGGCTTCGTAGCGTGTCGGTGTTGTAGAAAACCGCCACGTGCAGCGTCCAGTAACCGTCGGCTTTGCTCACTTCCCACTGCGGATGCCCCGAACGATACGTTGGCAACAAGTCCATCGACGCCATCAGGAACGGCCAGACGTCGCCGTGCGGGCCGCTCATGGACAAGTCGCGAATGGCTTTGATGTCCTTCAGATGATCTGGACGGTAGCGCTGTATTGTGCCATCCGGGGCGTACACGGGCTTATAGCGCCCATAGAACACCGCCGTCCCGTCCTCGTCGCTGAGCACTTGCACCAGCTTGGGCTTCATCCCCGACACTTTTTTTAGCGCCTCGGCGTAATTGTCGGCTCGTTGAAAACGATCGGGGGACGTCAACGTGATGCACCGAATGGCCCAGATTTCCTCGTCGTCGCCGCGCGATCCGAGAGCCGCGTCCGCACCCCACAGCAGCGTCCACCCCAGCAACATCGTCAACGGAACGCGCACGCGCGCGTGATGCGGTCTTGCCATCAGTCTCCCTCCTCGCCGGACGACTCGAGCGCCGCGCGTTGCAGCCCGAACAACTGCTCGATGCCGCTACGGCCCAGGTCCATCATCCGGGTCATATCCTCGCTGCTGTATGTGGCGCGCTCGGCGGTCGCCTGCACTTCGACCCACTGGCCGGCCGTGGTCATGACCAGATTGCAGTCCACCGCCGCGCTGGAGTCTTCCTGGTAGTCCAGATCCAGCAGCAACTCGCCGTCGACGATGCCGACGCTCACCGCGGCCACGCCGGCCGTGAGAACGTCCGCGCCCCACAACTCCCGCCGGCGTCCATGCGCCAAGGCATCGCAGAGCGCCACGTAGGCGCCGGTGATGGCCGCTGTGCGCGTGCCGCCGTCGGCCTGCAACACGTCGCAATCCAGGTAGATCGTCCGCGGACCCATCGCGGCCATGTCCACCACTGCCCGCAACGAACGTCCGATCAGCCGCTGTATCTCCTGCGTGCGGCCGTCGACCCGCGTGCGGTTGCGGGCGCGTCGCTCGGGCGTTGCCCCCGGGAGCATCTCATACTCGGCCGTAACCCACCCTCGGCCGCTGCTCTCCCGCCAGCCGGGAACCGCTTCGTCAATGCTGGCGGTACACAAGACGTGCGTCTGGCCGGCTCGAATCAGGACCGAACCGGGTGCGAACCGAGTGAAACCGCGCTGCATCTTGATCGACCGTAACTCGTCTGGTTGGCGTTTTTCACGTTGCATGGCGCATTGGTAGCACAGCCAAGCCGCCGACGCAACGCCGACGCACTGACACGACTACACGTACATGGCGGATTCCCCCCCACAGAATGGGCCGCGGACCTTAGCCGAGTCGGCGGATGGGCGCGGCTAACGCGTGTGCCACCTGGTCAGCCGGGTCTGGCGGTCCATGAGCCACAGCGAGTTCCAGTCGTCGCCTATCGCACGCATGTCGAACTCGACAATCGATCTGTAGTCGGCACGGTTCTGGGCCGGGGTCTTCGTCACTGTTGCGCAGCCACTGGCCAGTGCCAGACCAACCAGCAACCCAAGGAACAAGCTCTTACGCATAATGCACCCTTTGAGGTCAAACTCACTCAAGTTACGCCGCAGTGTCGGGTCAAGACCGGTCCCTGTCAACCGCCTGGCCCGCATCACGCTTCCAAGCTCCCGATTCGGCGCCGCAAGGCGCTCGCCAACTCGGGCGCCGCGCCCTCTATCGTCACCCGGCGTTCATCTACCCCCGTATGCTCCAATTCGATGCGAATAGCATCCGCCGGAATCGCTCCCGGGGCGCGATCGGCCCACTCCACCACAACTACGGCGTCCGGCTCGGCCGTGATCTCCTCCAGCCCCAAATCCAGCAGTTCACCCGCGCCTGAGAGACGATAAGCGTCGATATGATATAGTGTTACGCGCCCGGCATACTCGCGCATCAGCACAAAGGTCGGGCTGGTGACCGGCTCGTCCTCCGGCACGCCGAGCCCGATGGCTAAACCCTTGACCAACTGCGTCTTACCTGCTCCCAGAGGTCCGCACAGAGCCAGAAAGGCGCCTCCACGCAGCCCCAAACCCAGTGCCCGGCCCAGGGCCTGCGTCTGGGCCGCACTTCGAGAGTCATACACACACACGCGGCTCACTTGAAGTGCTCCCAGCCACGCATCGGTATCGCCGCCCGTTGGCCGTCGGCGTGCTCCAGAAACAGGCCCTCTTCCGAGGCGACCCGTCCGATCGGCAGCAGCCCCAGCGGCCGCCAATCCTGGTCCGGCACCTCGGCGGGCAAGACGACGATCAGCTCGAAATCCTCCCCGTCGTGTAGCGTATGATCGCGGGGCGAGCGCCCGTCACGCTCGGCCAGCAGGCGTGCATCGGGATGGATAACAGCCTCCAGGGCCGCTTCGTCGAGCACCGCTCCGCACCCCGACGCCGTCAGCACACGCCCCAAATCAAGGGCCAATCCATCGCTGATGTCGATCATTGCGTGGGGCCGCAAGCGGCGGCTGATATCGAGCGCAAGCTCAACGCGCGGCTCGAAAGTCATGTGGCGTCCGAGGATGGAGCCGCCGCTGGGACCGGTCACGAAGATGCGAACGCCGGCGAGGCCGCCGTTGCGTCTTACGGGGGTGGTGCCGGGGGCGACGCGCGCCGTAATCGAGATGCTGATCGCCGTCGGAGCCGGCCAACTGTTGGTGTCGCCCCCCACGATCGGACAAGCGTAGCGCAGCCCGAACTCGTGTGCACCGCGGTGCAATTCCACCGCCGCGTCCATCGTCATGTTCGCATTCAGTGCCACCGCGCACAACGCCGACACAGGCACGACGGCCATCGCGGCACAGTCACTGAGGTTGACCGCCATGGCCTTGCGGCCGATCGCCTCCCACGAGTGCTCGCGTGAGTCGAAGTCCACGCCGTCCATCAGCATGTCAACGGTGCCCAGCAGCGTGTCGTCATCGGGTACGAGTTGGCACATGTCGTCCCCGAATGCGACGCGCGCGCCGCCAGGCTGCCCGAGCATTGTGCGCAGGCGCCGGACGAGTTCGAGCTCGCCGCGCTGCTCCGAGTTCGCATTGGATTCGCTTGCAGGTTGCATAACGCCGGCCATTGTAGCGGCGATTACGCTTCCGGCATCACCCCCCGTGTGGCATCAGGTCCGGACGCGCCGACGCAGTTTTAGCCCGCATATTCCCAGCAGTGTCATCGGCAGCCAGCTCGCGACGCCCGCGCCGCACGCACCGGCCCCACACCCCATCGGAGCAACTTCCGGCGGGATTGTCTGGGAAGATAGCTCGTTTTCATCCTCGGCCTCGGTGAACTCCTCGCCTACGCCGTCACCAATGGAGTCGGACCCCGTCTCGTCATCCGCGCCGTCCGGCGACCCACTCGTGGGCAGATCCGAGCCCGCTTGCTCGATTGCATCAGGATCGTCCGCGGGGTCGGGTGGTGGCGGCGTCACTGCCCATACGCCGTCACAGTCGTTGTCAACGTCGTCGTCCACAACCTCGATAGCGCCGGGGTGTGTGTTCCAGTCGCCATCGTCGCAATCCCCGCCGCGGTCCACATAGTCCGGCGGCTGTTCGCACGCCATGCGCGTGAGTTCGTCCGCTCCCCATCCGTCGTTGTCGGCATCGTGGTACCAGACCGCGAATTGGTTGACCGTCAAAAACGCCGGCTGGCTGTAACTGGCTCCATGGGCGTTCCACACGTCGCAGCGGTACGTCCCCGCCAGATCAACCTCGACGCATGGCGCCTGGGCGCCATCGAGATCGAACCACTCGCCGCTTTCGCTGTACTGCCACTGGTATTCCAACTCCACGCCGGCGGCACTCACACACAGCCAGTGTGTTTGCCCCGCGCAGATCGTGTCCGACGTCGGGTGCTGGGTGATCGTCGGGGGATCGCCCGGCGGAATGGCCGAGTAGTCCTGGTTGACCTGGTCCGTCACGACGTCCACATACGGCCGTTCCGCCGGCACGAATGTGTGGCCGGCCAAGGTCGGCGTCACGGTGCCAGACCAGCCATGATACACCATCGTAGTGTAGTAACCGTCGGCGGCCGTGAGCGGCTCGTCCGGCAAACCCGCCAGTATCACGTCGCCGACCCCCTCTCCGGCACTCGTTCGCACAAAGCCCGCGATTGCATGCGTGCCGTGCTGAGTGCCGATGTAGTCCTGGTTTATATGGTCGGCGGCTACGGCGGCGTAGTCGCGTGTGGCCGGGATGAAGACATATGTGTCCAGTACGGGTGCGACCGTGCCCGACCAGCCATAGTCAACCGTCGTCTCGTAGTAGCCTTGTGCATCACTAACTGGCGCACCGGGCAAGCCGTCCAGCTCAACGTTCGACAGTCCCACGCCATCCGTGTCGCGCACAAAGCCCGCGACGGCAAATGTTGCCAGAGTACCCTCGAAATCCTGGTTGGCCTGGTCAGCCAGTACGTTGGCGTAGACGTGTGACTGCGGCACGAAGCTGTATCCCGCCAACGCCGGCTCGATCGTGCCCGACCAACCCCACGGTACGGTCCC
>CAZUCH010000273.1:0-5069 GCA_964619045.1 uncultured Planctomycetales bacterium
TCGGCCGAGAAGTCCACGTCGTCTTGTGCGAACTTGTCCAGCGTGTCTTCTTGAGCCCACTGAAAGGCGCTCTCGGAGTCCTCAGCGGCGACGACGCTCCCTTCCCACTCGCCGACGTCGATTCGCGGGCGTGACAGCGTGCTGAACGTCTTCTGCGCCAGGAACCCCACGACCAGCACGTGTATGAGCAGACTTGCCAGGAGGGGCAGGCCCAAATGGAGCACGGGGCGTCGCCGTCGATTCCCAGCGAGGTCACGCCGCGAGCCCCCACCGACGACCGATTGCACCAACGCCGCCGACCTACGTTTGGGCTCATCACTCATCGCCGGCGTCCTCGGCGGCCCAACAACCCTGGAAACCGGAGAAGCTACTGCCCCAGCGTCGCTTCGGGCGGCTGTCCGGTAGCGGTGCCGGCCGCGCCACCCGACAACTGCACGAAGCTCATCCGAACCTCGTACAAGATCTGGTCGAGCAGTTTTCGTTCTTCATCGGTGAGGTTGCCCTTGGTCTTGTCGTCGAGAACCTGGAGCATGTCGATGAAGTGCTTGGCCGCGGCCAGATTCTGCGGCATGCGCTGACCATCGGGCCCCGGCAGCAAACCCAGCCCGGCCATCGCCTGCATCGCCAAGATGTTGATCAGCTCGGAGAAACCCGCCGACGGCAGCATTTCCGGTTGGGCGGTTTCTTCGGCCAGACGCTCCTTCTCACGCTGGGCCTCGGCCTTCCAATCGTCGTCAACTATGATCTTCTTCTCTTCGTCCGGCATGGTTCACCTTCCAGGAGTAGTGTCTTGATCAGCGGATACTAACCGCGGCACCGGCACGCGACAACGGTGCGATTCACGATTGACGATTGGGGATTGACGATTGTGGATTAGGGAGTTGTGCCTTCTTCGTCGGGTTCCCATAGTACGGCGCTCTTCGCTCTTGGGGGGAGGTGGCGCAGGAGGATTAGGCCTAGGAGTCCGAAGGCGCTTACGCCTATGGCGACGCCTTGGGAGATTGTCAGGCCGCCCATGGTGTCGAGCGGCTGATCGGCCCGCAGCAACTCGATCATCCAACGCGTCCAGGGTTCAATCAACAGCATGGTCAGGATCACCTGGCCGTCGCGTGTTCGTCGCCAATACACGGCGCTCAGCAATAGCGCCAGCAGTCCCAGTGTGATCGTCGAGTAGACTTGGGTCGGATGCACGGGCAATGATCGGTGGCGCCCGGCGATGGCGCCCAGCTCGGTTGCGCTGAGGCCACAGTCCTTCATGCGTGTGCGCAGATCGAGGTACTTGGCGGCGACGTATTGGGCCGCGACGTGCTCCGCTTTCAGCCGAGCTTGCTGGGCGGGGTCGGTCGTTCGCACAATCTGAGCTGAGAGGGTGACCATCCTGGCGCTGGCTTCATCGGCGGCGCGCTGGACGGCGGCGACTTCCTGATCGCCGGCTCGCAGACTTTCACGCGTGATGGGGAACGCGGCCCCGCCATCCTGCAATACACCCTGCGGTGCGAAGTAGAGCAGCTCCTGGGGACAGCCGGCCCCGTGCTTGTGATCGACCCACTGTTGGCGAGCGGCCCCGCTGCCGAACGGGAAGGTGACACCCCAGGGCAGCTCGGTGCATAGGCCGCCCCAACAGCAGCCGTTGAGCAGACAGCCGACGCGCCCGATGGCCATTCCCAGGGCGGCGGACGGCGCCAGGATATCGAAGTACCAGCGAATTGAGTGTCGTCCGCGCCATAGGTAGATGATGACCGCGGCCACGACCAGCAGGAACCCGCCATAGACTTCCAGCCCGCCCTTGCGCACGTCGATGATCGCGCGGAAGGTCTGGAAGGCTGTGTCGTAGCGATTGAACTGGTCCCAGTAGTGCAGCACGTACATGGCGCGTGAGCCGACGATGCCGCCTATGAGGGCGATGAAGCCGCAGTTGAGTACGACGTCGGGGTTGGCCCCCGAACGCTGCGCACGCCGGGCCGCCCAGACTATCGACAGCAGGAAGCCGATCATCAGGGCCAGTCCGTAACCGGGGACTTCCCATCCGAGGCCGGGGATCTTGATTAGTACGGGCATCATGGTTGCGGGCGCTGCCTCCTGTTGAGGTCGTGAACGAGCGTCATCCTATGGCCTGCGACCGTGCGGGTCTATCAGCAGGTTGTCGATCAGCCGGGTCTGACCTATCCACACCGCCAGGGCCACCAGTACCGGGGCGTCGATCGATTCGACCGGCTGGAGTGTATCGGGGTCGACGATGCTGATGTAGTCCACGGCGCTGGGATCGCCGCCGGCCACGATTTCGTTCATTCGAGCCAGCACCTTCGGCGTCGACTGCCGGCCTCCTTCGATGGCACTCCTCGCAGCGCACAGCGCGCCATACAGCACCAAGGCCCGCCGCCGCTCGTCCGGCGACAGCAGCGCGTTGCGGCTGCTAATTGCCAGTCCGTCGGGCTCGCGCACGATTGGACAGCCGACGATCCTGATGGGCATGTTCAGGTCGTGGACCATTCGGCGAATGACGGCGAGTTGCTGGGCGTCCTTGCGGCCGAAGTAGGCCACGTCGGGCCGCACGATGTTGAAGAGCTTGGCGACAATTGTGGCGACGCCCGTGAAATGCCCGGGTCGGCACGGTCCGCACAGCGTATCGGTCAACCCGGCTACGCTTACGGTGGTCGCCGCGTCGGCATCGTACATGACGTCGGTATGGGGAGCAAAGACCAGTTCGACGCCGGCCTCGCGGCACTTGCGCAGATCCCCCTCTTCGTCGCGAGGATAGCGGTCAAGATCCTCGTGGGGGCCGAACTGCATGGGGTTGACAAAGATGCTCACGACGACGGACGTGTCGTCGCGCCTGGCAGCCTCGACCAGCGAGAGGTGCCCCGCGTGCAGGTAGCCCATGGTGGGCACCAGGCCGATCCTGCGTCCCTGGCGTCGAGTGCTCTCGAGCGCGGCGCGCGTCGCGGCGGTGTCCCGGGTGATCTCCATGAGGCGTATTGGAGCCCGCCGAAGCGGACTTGTCACGTTGCCGCAGTATGTCGGCGAGGCTGCCAGCCCACGTGGGGCGGCGCAAAAACAGGCCCACGCGCGGTTACCCGGCGTGGGCCTGTTGGTACTTCTTGTCTGGACTGGGCAGTGCTTCTAGAAGAGCACCTGGAGGTTCCAGCCCAAAATGCCGCCAATGAACAAACCGATAAGATTCGCGAGAACCCAATTCCAAATACCCATGTGCATCTCCTTGGCTACATGCTACCCCAGGGTCAGCACACGCAATCGTGAGCCGGACCCGCGCTGGCCAGAGCAGACGTTCCACTCATCGGCCCCGGGGGAAATCGTATCTTGTGCGAAGCCTAGGCGCCGTTGCCTGAAACCGCAATCCCGTTTTGAAATTTTTTTTTGCTGCTGATCGCGATCTGATTCCGGCCGCTAGACGCCCACCTCGGTGAACACGCGTCGAATCCAGGTGGGCGTACTCCCCTCGATCAGCAGCAGGTGCCGGCGTCGGGTGAAGTAGTACAGCGCCAGCCCGCCCTGAAAACACACGCTCAGCAGAATCACCAGCCCGTAGAACCCATACGCCGCCAGCGGGGCCCAGGTGTCGATCTGTCCCGTGATGTCCTGTCCGGGTAGCTGCGCCAGGGCCGACCTCGTGTCCTTCGATATCAGCGCCTCGCTCGCGCCGGAGCCCGAGAACGTCATCATCTGGATGATGCAGTAGGCCACGATCAGGCCGAGAAAGGCCAGTTGGTTGCGTCCTAGGAAGGTGGCCGCCGACGGTTGGCCCTGGCGCAGTCGCCGGACTCCGCTACGTTCGATCATGCCGATTGTGCAGATTCCGACCACCATGGCGATGCTGATCCAAGACGGCGAGAATAGTGCCACGGGGACGCCGAGCACGCCGATCACGAGCGTCGAATTGGCGCTGAAGCGTGCCGTCCGAACGGCCGCCGCCACGGGTCGCCGGGCTTCGACGGCCATGCGGATCTGCAGGAAGTGCTCGTCGGTGAGTGGGTTCAGGGGCGAGGTGCCCTGGACGGGGCGTGCGATGCAGTGCTGGAATTCGGTTATCGGCTCGGCCATCAGCGTGTCCATTGTGGTCTTGTCGGCCGAAAACACCTTCGGTAACAGTTACGCGCGGTACTGCTTGATAGACCGCGCACGATCGCCGATCCCGGGGCATTTGCGGCGGGGCGGGGCGCGGCGCACACGACGCCGCGCCCCGCGCGATTACGCCCACAGGATCGCTGGCCGACTAGCGCCGGGTTCGCTTGGCCTTGGCCTTCTTGGCGGTCTTCTTCTTGGCGGCTTTCTTCTTGGCGGCCTTCTTCGTCACCTTCTTTTTGGCGACTGTCCTGGTAGTTTTCTTCTTTGTCGCCTTCTTCTTCGTGGTCTTCTTCACGCCTTTCTTGGCGGCTTTCTTCTTAGTCACCTTCTTCTTGGCGACCTTCTTGGTCGCCTTCTCCGCAGTCTTCTTGCCGGCCTTCTTCCCGGTGACCTTCTTTGCCGCTTTCTTCTTGGTCGTCTTCTTCGCGCTCTTCTTGGCGGGCTGCTTGGCTGCCTTCTTGGGCTTAGGCCGTTGGGCCGCTTCATCCTCGGCCCGCAGGGCCTCCTCTTCGATCATCGCCTGGGCCGCCGCCAGACGCGCGATCGGCACGCGGAATGGCGAGCAGGAGACGTAGTTCATGTCCAGGTAGTGGCAGAACTTCACGCTTTCCGGGTCGCCGCCGTGCTCGCCACAGATACCGATCTTCAGATCCGGGCTGAAGGCGCGTGCCTGGTCGATGGCCAGGAACACGAGCTTGCCGACGCCGGCCTGATCGAGCGTGACAAACGGGTCTTGGTCGAAAATGTCCGCCTTGCTCGGATCACAGTAGTCCGGGAGGAAGCGACCGGCATCGTCGCGCGATAGGCCCATCGTCATCTGTGTCAGGTCGTTTGTTCCGAAGCTGAAGAAGTCCGCGACCTGCCCGATCTCGTCGGCGGTGATCGCGGCTCGCGGCGTCTCGATCATCGTGCCGACCAGGTAATCCAGCTCGACCCCCGCCTCGGAAATGATCGCGTCGGCCACCGCCCTGGTTCGATCAGTCAGA
>CAZUCH010000274.1:0-5069 GCA_964619045.1 uncultured Planctomycetales bacterium
TAACCAAACCCGTTGCGGGGATTATAGCGTATCGGCGGAGCATTGCCCGCCTGCCGCTACGACCTGTACACCTTGCGACAGACGCCACAGTGGTCGGCGGGGGCCGGGATCGCTCCCGTCCGCCCACGGATCATCCCCAGACCGCCTCGACAGTAGCCGATAAGTATGCTGAGCAACCTTGTTTGCCAACCAGATGGAGTGCGCGCCCTCATGCAGCCGCTAGCTCAGCCCAGTTCTCGCGATCTATACGTCGGCTGCTACTGCGACGTGGATGGCTGGGGCGGCGCGCTGACGTTCGCGGGGGGGCTGCTTGGGGCGGCTCGCCAACGCGGTCTGAGCACGCTTGCATTGGGCGTAACTCCCGAAGGCGTCAATGGTTACGGCCTCCCACCGAATGTCCACCGTCTCAACCTGAGTGTGGCTTCGGCTCCGCTACTTTGGCGTGTGCAGAGCTGGCGCGTTATCGGACTGCTCTGCCGCCAGTTGCGCCGCCTGTCGCCCCCGACGAGGGCGTTCGTGGCCCTGAGCGCCTATTGGGCGGTCGCCGCCAAGCGTGCCTGGCCCACCGTGCCCGTGTACTACAAGGTTCCCTGCTTGTTGGCCAACTGCCTGCCGTTTACCTGGCCCGGGCGTCGTCCGCCTTCATTCTGGAAGCGTGTGGATTTCGTCGGCGTTCGGCGAGCCGAGCGGCTGGCCTTCTCGCATTCGAATCTGGTGATCGTGCCGACAGACGCGGCTGCCGCCGAGATCCAGGCTTTCGCACCGGGTGCCCGCAAGCGACTCGCCGTGTGCGCTTACGGCGTAGAGCCCGCCACAGTCCGGGACGATCCGCGGGCCGGTCAGCGCCGGCGGCTGGGTATCGGCGACCAGGAGTGCGTCTTCCTGCTGGCGGGTGTGTGCGATCTGAATAAGGCGTTTGAGTTGGCCGTGCGGGCCATGCCGGCGGTCGACCCACGCGGCAGACTACTGATCGTTGGCCGGGGGCCGCGCTGGCAGCATCTGGAGAAGCTTGCTCTGGAGCTGGGGGTCGCCGACCGCGTGCTGCTCATTCCGGCGCAGCAGGACATGGCCCCCCGGCACGCGGCGGCCGACTGCGTCCTGTCCACCAGCCACTACGACATGTTCCCGAACACAGTCCAGGAGGGCTGGGCCTATGGGCGCCCCGCGATTGTCCCGCGGCACGATCCGCCACATGTCTATGCGGGCGCCGCCGAGGTGATAGAACAGCACGGCGGCGGGCTGCTGTACGACCGACGTCGGCCGGGAGCGCTGGCGGCGGCGATGAATGAGTTGGTCACGAACCGGGTGCTGGCAGACCGGCTGGGACGTGAGGGGCGCGAAATCGCCAGTCACCGTGCCGGCTACGATCGTTGCCTGGACATCATCGTTGGCCGGTGCGGCGACGACCTGCCGCACGCTCCGGCGGAACAGAAGCGCGAGTGTCTGCATGTCTCGTAGGGTGCGCGACATAGTGGAGTTCAACCGCGCGGGCCGTGACCGCTGGGTGGCGGCCGCCGCGAGCCGTGTTCCGAATGGCGCCAAGGTCCTGGACGTCGGGGCGGGACCGTGTCGATATCGCAGCCTGTTCGCCCACTGCGAGTATCAGACGCAGGACTTCTGCCAGTACCAGGGCAAGCGCACTGACGGCGTGCAGACCGACAAGTGGGCCTACGGCACGATCGACCACGTCAGCGAGATTACGGCGATCCCGGTGGAAGACAACACCTTCGACGCCTTGCTGTGTACCGAGGTGCTCGAACACGTCCCCGAGCCGATCCCCGCTCTGGCCGAACTCGGCCGTATCCTCAAGCCAGGCGGAACACTGCTTCTCACGGCCCCGCTCGGCTCCGGCCTGCACCAACGCCCGTACCACTACTACGGCGGATACACGCCGCACTTCTACGAACGTTTCCTGCCGCAAGCGGGATTCGAGGTTGTCAGCATCGAGCCCAACGGCGGTTTCTATCGTCATCTGCTCCAGGAATTGCATCGGGCGGCGGGACTGATCCAGAAACGCCGGCGCTACGGGCGGCTGCACCCCGCGTACTGGCTGCTGAGGCTCGGATTCTCACGTTGGCTGCCGTTGTGGCTGGACAAGCTGGATGACGAAGAGCTGATCGAGGACTTCACCATCGGCTACCACGTCGAGGCCCGCAAGGTTGGGGGGGCGGACGCATGATCGTCGTCGCCGGCGACTACGGCCAACTCGGCAATCGCCTGATAGTGTTCGCCAACATGATCGCCGGCGCCCGTGAGTATGGGTGGCGCGTGGCGAACCCCGCATTTCACCCGTATGCGCATCATTTCGAGAGTACGCGCCGCGATCTCTGGTGCCGATACCCGCTGCTGCACCGCGCCGTCCATCAGGCTCAACGGCATGCTCGCAAGCTCCGCAACCGGCTGGGCGATTGGCCGTTCTTGCCAAACGTTCTTGACATAGGCTGGCGCGAGCCGTGCGATCTCGACGGTCCCGAGTTTCGGGCTCTGGCGCGACGGCCGGGCGTGTTGTTCGCCAAGGGTTGGCTGTTCCGTGCCCAGACGACCTTCCCGCACCATGCTGACGAGATTCGCCGGTTCTTCACGCCAATCGAGTCACATCGCGACAATGTAGCGGCGCTGATGAACGACATTCGACGCACCGCCGACATCGTCGTGGGCGTACACATCCGTCACGGCGACTACCGCAACTATCTCGAAGGCCGCTTCCACTATGAACCGGGCCAGTACGCCGCGCTCATGCGACGGACGTCGGACTTGTTGCCCGGGCGGCGGGTTGCGTTCCTCGTATGCTCGAACGCGACAGACGCACCCTTGGCATTCGGAAGCCTGAGCGTTACGCCCGGCACCGGCCACGTGATCGAGGATATGCACGCGCTGGCCGCTTGCGACTACGTGTTGGGGCCGCCTAGCACCTATTCGATGTGGGCCTCGTTCCATGGCCAGGTGCCGCTATACGTCGTGGTTGATCCGGATCGCGAGTTCTGGCTCGATGACTTCGAGGTCGTACGAGACTTCCGCCGTACGACGCGGAGCTACGTCAGCCCGGCTGCGCCCGAGCGCGGCAGTGATGTCACGGTCTGTACGATGAACTCTGAACCGGCTGGCTCGCCAGTTTGACTCCCTCTCGTCACGTTCACCGCCGGCCATTGGCTGGCGGGCCGATCGTAGCCCGATACAGCGATTCCGCCAAGCGGGCCCATTCCCAGCGCGCCCGCCCCAGCGGACTGTGCAGTAGTGACCGCAGTCCGTAGCGGGCGGCGACGCCATAACATTGCTGGCGATAGGCCACGTCGCGCAGATTGGTCAGCGCCAGCGTCAAGCCGCGCCGCCAGTTCTCGCGACAATCGGGCCGCCCGCGCAACTCGCGCTGCAGGCGGTAACGGCCGCGCAACTGGTACGAGAGCTGACTGAAGGTGTTGTTGGACAGCGCTCCGGGCACGCCGACGAAGTACGTCGCCAGCACGGAGTCCAGGTACACGAACGGCCCCCGACAGGCCAGTTTGACCCACAAATGGCTGTCCTGCGAGCGGCGCATACCCGGGTCGAACAGGCCCACCTCGTAGAGCGTACGCGTGCGGATCATCACGCTCGATGGGGGCAGGAAGTTGCGCTCGAAGAGCGCCGGCGCGAAGTCCGCCGGCTCGTTCAGCCGAATCGCCGGCGTTTTGTGCATCCGCGTGCGGCCGTCGGGGAAGCGATCAACGACGCGGCCGCCCACCATCACGGCCTGGGGCCAGCGCCCGAATGCCGCGAGCTGCACCGCGATCTTGTCAGGCTCCCATAGGTCATCGTCGTCGAGTAGGGCGACGAACTCGTTGTCGCGGGCGCGAATGCCGGTGTTGCGAGCCACCGGCAAGCCGCCGTTAGGTTGCCGGATGTATGTGATTCGACCGCCGAACTGCTGTGCGATGCGCCGGGGCTGGTCGTCGCGGCTGCCGTCGTCAACGACGATTACGTCGCAGCGGTCGACCGCCGTCTGGGCCAGAATCGTCTCGATTGCCCGGGGCAGCAGGTCGGCCCGGTTGTAGGTCGGCAGCACGACGGTTACACGCCCGTTGTTCAGTCCGGCAGGCGTCATGCGGGCACCTCGTCGAGCAATTCAAACTTGCGGCGCTCGTCGTTGTAGACGAGCAGCGGCGGATAATCGAACAGCCGCTGATAGGCGTGTCGCACGCGCCACATGTCACGCACCAGCGGGATGCGCCGCCATAGCCGGTCGAACCGGCCGAGCTTAGCTAGTACGGCGCGGTCCGCATCCGTCAGCGGTTCGGTTGCGATGATGCGCTCGGCCTCGCCCAGGTAGGCGTCGAGCTGCTGACGGCTGCGCTGGCCGCGTAGCTTGCGGAAGCCGCCAACCAGAGCCAGGGCGGTGTGCAGCCGGGCATGGCGAAAGAACCGCATCCACAGGTCCATGTCCGCGGCCAACCTGTACGACGTGTTCAGCATTCCGCCGGCCCGCTCCCACAGACCGCGGCGCCACGCCACGGACTCCTGTTGGATGAAGCGGTAGTCGCCGCGCAGGTAGCGATAGCGTGACCAACGATAGCGCGGGCGGGGCACCAGCGCTCGGCCGCAATGGTCATACAACATCGGCATGCCCATCAGCCAATCGACCTCTGGCAGTTGCCGAAAGATGCTCGCCACCGTCCACAACGCGTTCCGCTGCAACATGTCGTCCGCGTTGAGCCAGAGCATGATCTCGCCCGTCGTGCGGTCGAAGCCGCGCTGGATGGCGTGGTACTGCCCCTTGTCGGGCTCACTCTCCCAGTGCACGAGGTAGTCGGCGTAGCGCTCGATGATCTCGGGCGAGCCGTCGCCGCTGCCCCCATCAACGACGACGTACTCCAGATTGGGGTAACCCTGTTCAAGCACGCTCACCAGCGTCGCCTCGACGTAGTCCGCGTGATTCAGACAGGCCGTGACGATCGAGATACGCGGCAAGTCGGCCCGGTCACCATCCCAGCGGATGGTCGGGTTGGGCATCACCTTCACGTTGGCGATCGACGAGCTGGTTAAGCCTGGCGGGCATCTGTTCGTCACGTTCCCGCCGTACTACTCGGCGTTCGGAG
>CAZUCH010000275.1:0-5040 GCA_964619045.1 uncultured Planctomycetales bacterium
CGTTGTTCACTGGCGAGTAGGAAAAAAGAGGAAAAAAGGGGACATCACTGATTATTGGTGGTCGCCATGCATCCGACGCCGGGAGCCCATCATTCACCACCAACACGGTATTGAGCTTGCCCTAACTCGGCGGTACACTAAACTCGTGCAGCGATGATCGCCGACGCCGTTGGCGCTGCGGTGCGGCTCGCTTGCAGGAACGGGGTGAGGCAGTCCTCGCGTCGTAACGGGGCCTAAGCGGCCCCCTTGGAACATGGCTGTGGTCGCCGTTGGCATTGCGCCCGCCAACAACGGCCCGGCAGAACGGCGGTCCGGCAAACATGCCAAGAGACAAACGCAGCTCCTCTAACCGTAGCCCATCCACCAAGCGTTCAGGGCCCCGGCGCCCGGCACGCAAGCACAGCGATAACAGCCGCAAACCGGCACCCCCCTTCAATGACAGCGGGCCCAGCGAGCCCGACGGAGAGGCCGCGGGCATCCTCGAACTGGATGCCCAGGGAACAGGGTTCCTCCGCTCGCCCAAACGCCACCTCGCAACACACGCCGACGACCCGTACGTATCCAACGATACCGTCCGCAAGTTCGGCTTGCGCGGCGGCGAGATGCTGACCGGCGAGCGGAGCCGCGTCGAGAACAAGGGCAATCGCCGCTACAAGCTCGCCCGCGTCGGCGAAATCGACGGCGTGGCGGCGAAGGACTGGCTGCCCCCAACCCCCTTGGCGGAGACAACCGCCATCGACCCGCACGAAGCCCTGTGCTTCGATACTCCCGGCGGCCCGCTGACCATGCGCGTTGTTGACCTGTTCACGCCTATCGGCCGTGGCCAGCGCGGGCTGCTGGTTGCTCCGCCGCGCACTGGCAAAACGATCCTCTTGCAGCACATGGCCCACGGCATCGCCACCAACTACCCCGAGATCTACATGATCGTTCTCCTGGTGGATGAGCGGCCGGAAGAGGTCACCGAGATGCGCCGCAACGTGCGCGGCGAGGTTTTTGCGTCGAGCAACGACCAGGACATCGACTCCCATGTGCGCGTCGCCCGGCTGGTGATCAAGCGAGCCCGTCGGCTAGTCGAAATGGGCAAGCACATCGTCATCCTACTGGACTCCATCACCCGCTTGGCACGCGCATTCAACTCCCACGTGGGCAGCAGCGGACGCACCATGACCGGCGGCCTGGATATCCGGGCCTTGCAAGAGCCCAAACAGATGTTTGGCGCCGCTCGCAACGTAGAGGGCGGCGGCTCACTGACCATTATCGCCACCGCTCTGATCGACACCGGCAGCCGGGCCGACGACTTCATCTTCCAGGAGTTCAAGGGCACCGGAAACATGGAATTGGTGCTCGACCGCGAGATGGCCAACCTCCGCATCTGGCCGGCGATGGACATCCAACAGTCCGGTACACGCAAGGAAGAGAAACTACTGTCGGAAGACATGCTGCAAAAAGCATACCTATTGCGGCGACAGCTCCATGGTTTGCCGATAGCCAAACAGATGACGGCGTTGCTCGAACGCATGCAGAAGTACGATTCGCTCGCGGCCTTCCTCGCCGGCCTGCGCAGCTAAACCGCTCCCAGAAAGGACCGGTCCCTGAAAGGACCTGACCAGTGATCCTGGGCATCCTCTCCGACACGCACGGTCATAGAGAGCGCACGGCCAGCGCGGTGCGCGCGATGAGGGACGCGGGCATCGAGGGGATCATCCATTGCGGCGACGTGGGCAGTCCGGAAATCCTCGACGAATTTGCCGGGCTTCAGACCTGGGTCGTGCGCGGCAACACCGACTACCTCGATGCCGACCTTGATCGCTACGCCAAGTCGCTGGGTATCACTATCGCTCCCGAGACCCCACTCATGCTTGACATCGGCGGGCGGACAATCGCGGTCTTCCACGGGCACGAGCCGACCTTCAATCACCTGCTCAAGCTTCTGCTCAAGACCAGCGAGCTGCCGGCGGATTTCGGACGCTGCGACTACATCCTCCACGGCCACACCCACATCGCCGGAAGCACGCGCATCGGACCAGTGCGGGTAATCAACCCTGGAGCGCTGGTGCGAACTCAGCTATGCACAGTGGCCATCCTGGACCTGCGCACCGACCGCGTCCGCTTCCTCGAAATCGACGACGAGGTCTCCGAGACGCTCCCCGCCTGACACCGAGCCCCAACCCGCCGGCCGCAAGCCTCTACTTCTCAGCCAGTATCACCACGTACTTGAACAAGTGCCGCGACAGCGGCAGCAGGTCTTGCATGTACTCCCGCAGCGCCGCCAGCACTTGGGGGCTCTGCCCGTGAATTGCCTGCCCCTCGCCGAGAAACCATTCGTACCGCACGTCGATCCGGCTGAACCCCGCCGCCCGCAGTGCCGTCCTCAGCTCCTCTTCCTCGAATCCGCCCGCGTCGTGCTTGAGATACTCGGCCGTGTGCAGCAACTCCGGAGCGATACCGAACTTGTCACGCAACTCCTCGCCCTTGTGCAGGACCGCGTCAATCTCACGCCGAACGATCGGGCTGTAGGTTCCGTTGGGCGGCAATGATCGCAGCGCCTCCCAGAAGCACGCGTTGGGGTCCAGGTCCGTATACAACACGCCGCCTGGGCGTAGCACGCGGTAGGCCTCGCCAAAAGTAGGCGCGAGTGCATCGAGGTGGTGCAGTACGGCGTACGCCGTGCAGACGTCAAACGTACCGTCATCGTAGGGCGTGTTGTCGGCGGCTGCGGTCATGACCTCCACGTCGTCGCCGGCCGTCGTGTTGATCTGGCACAGCATCTCCTCGCAGATGTCCACGCCGCGAACCGTCGCGAAGACCTCCCGGGCAATGTCGATCACGAAGCCCGCCCCGCACCCCAGATCCAACAGGCGCGTGCCCGCGGTCCGGGCCCGCAGATCACTCAGGATGTCACGCACTCGCCGGACGTTCTCCGGCCGATAGTGCGGCTCGCTGGCCTTATACTCGTTGGCCAGCGCCGCGTGCAGTTCCTTGTTGGCCTGACGAATCTGATCCCTGGTGTACGGCATGGCCTAGCGCTCCGCGTCCGGGGGATAGTAGAACTCTGAGCGTCCCGCCGCCCAGTCGTGGCAATCGCGACACAGTTCGTGGTCGAAATCGCCCGCTTGATGTCGGGCTCGCCGGCCGGCCAACTCGCCCGTCCACACTTCTCTGATCGACTGCTCCGGTATGCCGCCCGGGCTATAACGGCCCTCAAAGTCGGCGTCGCACTGGGCGAACTTGCCGGACCAGTGTATGGACACCGTCCGGTTGAGCCACGGGCAGGGAAAATCACGCTCCAGCGCGCGGGCCTTGAGGTTCTCGGCCGCGACGCCGGTGCCCCAACCCAGTCGCGGCCGAATCTTCACAACGGCGCCGCGCTCCAACCAGTAGCTCTTGAAGTCGTCGGCTTCGCCGGCGTTCTCGTCCATTTCGATGAACTGCGCAATCACGATCGGCTTGTGCAGCCCATGCTCACGTTTGACGGCCAGCAGGTATTCGACATTCTTGACGGTTTGCTCGAAGTCGCCGTTGACTCGAATCCGCCGGTAGGTGGGCGCCGTGTGTGCGTCCAACCCAACGATGATCTCGTCCACGCCGCTCTCGATAAGCTTCCAGGCCATCTTCTGGTCCAGCAGGCAGGCGTTGGTGTTGAGATTCACCTGCTGGAGCCCCTGGCCCTTAGCGTATCGAATGAACCGGATCAGTCGGTCGCCCATCAGGAGAGTCTCGCCCATCAGTGCCAGCCACAGCCGGCTTGAGGGGCTCTCGATCGCCATCTCGTCCACGATCCGCTTGTAGACCTGGAGGCTCATCTCGCCGCGGGCGCGCTTGAGATCGGGTTGTGGGCACATCGGGCAGGCCAGATTGCACCGCGAAATCGGCTCAACGATCACATCGACCGGGAACGGCCGTGCGTCGACGAGTGTATCCTTCACCGCCTGCACGCTGAATTCGCGCATACTGATACCTCCATGGCTGTTCGCCGTACTTATCGGTCACTGGCGGCCTCGTGCTGAACCTCGGCAGCCGGCCGTGGATCGCTTCAAGCCCGTGGCCGTCATAACCCGATAACATCACGGGCGGCCGCTTGCCGTGTGCGTGTGCGCGCCCCCACCCCGGCAGAGGCGAGCGTCATGGACCATCACCGAAAAACGTGCGTTGTCTTGCAGCCCGGCTACCTCCCCTGGCTCGGGTTCTTCGAGCAGGTGTACCGAGCCGACGAGTTTGTCTTCCTCGATGACGTCCAGTTCGACAAGCACGGCTGGCGCGCCCGCAACCGGATCAAGGGGCCGGCGGGTCCGCAGTGGCTGACAGTGCCGGTACGAGCCAGTGGCCGCCATCAGCCCCAGATACGAGAAGTCGAGATTGACGCCACCCAGGCCCGCTGGCCGGCCCGGCATCTCCGCGCCCTGCGCACCAATTACGCCCCTTGTCGCTTCTTCGACTGGCTCTATCCCGATCTGGAAGCGTTCCTGACGCGGCCCTGGACGCACATCGCCGACCTGGACATCGCTCTGATTCGGCTGCTGTGTACCAAGCTGGGGCTGCAATGCCAGTTTCGCCGCAGTTCCGCACTGCGCCTCGGCCCCGGGCGCTGCCAGCGGCTGGTCGATATCTGCCGCCAAACCGGTTGCGACCATTACTACAGCGGCGCCGCGGCCCGCGACTACCTCGATCCAGACGAATTCGGCCAGGCCGGCGTGACCGTCGAGTTCCAGGATTACACGCACCCCGAGTATCCCCAGCCCCACGGCGAATTCGTCTCGCATCTGTCCGTCGTCGACCTCTTGTTCAACTGCGGCCCAGCTAGCCTCAGCGTCCTGACGGGTCGGAAACCTGCCGTCGCCGGCCACGCCTCGAGGGAGGTTTAGCATTGTTCTCCGACGGCGTCGTGGCGCTGGCCCCCTTCGAGCGGGCCGACCTGCCGCTCGTGCAGGCGTGGGTCAACGGCGCCGAGTTGTGCCGAGCGATAGACCGGGTGCTGCCGGTGACAGCTCTGGAGCACGAGCATTGGTACGAGACGCTCATTCAGAGGCCCGACGCAGTTAC
>CAZUCH010000276.1:0-4993 GCA_964619045.1 uncultured Planctomycetales bacterium
ATTGACCGTGCTGAGCCCCCCGGATCGCGTGCCCGCGCTGGAGGACGTCATCCTGGCCGAAACGACGACGCTCGGCATTCGCCGGCATGTGTGCGAACGGCGTAAGCTGGCCCGCGAGCTGGCGAGTGTGTCGACACGCTTCGGGCCGGTACGAGTGAAGGTCGGGCGGCGTGGCGACCGAGTAGTGAACGCGTGGCCCGAGTATGAGGACTGTGCCGCGGCCGCCCGGGAAAGCGGCGTGGCGCTACGCGTGGTGCAAGACGCGGCTCTGCAAGAGTGGACCAAACGGCATGGCAATCAACCTACTGGGTGCGATTGACAGCGGGCTTATCCCCCTGCTAGCCGTCATATGCCTAGTCATGCTCTCGATCACGATGCTGCGGCGTTCACAACAGCGGCGAACCACCTCGCGTGATGTAACCCGCGAGCAACTTGCGCGTCTGCGAGACCAGAAGGACGTGCGGCAATCGATGGACGAGCTGCTGATTCAGCTCGAGGAAGTCTCGCGGCGGATCAATGCGCAGGTTGATACACGGTTCGCGAAGCTGGAATGCATAATACGTGACGCCGACGAGCGGATCGCCAAGCTGGAGCGTCTATCCGGCACGGACAGAGCCAGCGGAGCGCGCGAAGTGGGTACGTCGGGTGGCTCAAAGACGCGCACCTCCTCCCCCCACCCACCGCCGGCGCGATCGACGGCTCAAGTTGATGAGCGCGCCTCAGACTCAGACGCCGCACCGGCGGCGGACGCGGACGAGTTTCGGCCGGGCCTTGTCGCGTCATCGCTGGAGATGCCCGCGGCGCCGGCGAATGTCGAATCGCTGGACTCGAACGCTCGGCGACAGCGCATCCACGAGTTGGCGGACGCCGGCACCGAACCAATCACGATCGCGGACACGCTGCAGATGCCGTTGGGAGAGGTCGAGCTGATCCTGAACCTGCGGGGCTTCGGCACATAACTCGAGTGGACAGCGCTCGGCGCGGCAGGCGGCGCGGCAGGCCGACGGTCTTGCGTCAGCCTGCCGCGCTTCAGGGCGGGCCTGAGCGGCGTTGGCTTCGGCCCGCTTTCGCTGAGCAGTCTCGGCCACACCGGCGCGCCGAGCCTCGAACTGACCCTGGCCTATCAGGGTCATAGAGGCGTCGATATCGTCGAAATCCACATCGCCATCGCCGTCGGCCAGTTGCTGGAGCCCGGTCCGGACCCGGTGCATAGCCAGCCATTGGCCAACACGATCGGGGACATCGCGGACACGTCCCAGCCGTCAGGGTCAGGTAGCTGTGGATAATGCATCTTGTACGGATCGCCGGGGTGCCAATCGGCCAGGGTGGGCGCGGCGATCATCCGATTAGCGCGATACCAATCAGATATCGAAACATGATCTGTCCTCCTGCATGTGACTTGCGTATGTGATCCTGTGAACTTGTCATGGAATCGTCCCTTCTTGCGAAGCCGATCAGGCTCACCATCATCTGACACGCCTTACACAGAGCCACGCGATCCATGGGTCGTCCACCGTGTTCACGCGCGGCGACGACGCATGGCGAGCAATCCGCCCAGCGCGAGCAGGCCGGCACTCGTCGGCTCGGGGACGATGTTCACGTGCCAGTTGTCGATGCCGCAGTCGGTGTCGTATCCGCCGTTGCCGGAGTTCCCGCGGTGGAAACCGAGCTGCATGATGGAGCCGGTGGCCGAGAAGTCCGGGTTGCTGCTGGGGACGACGACGCCCAGAGGCGTCACCTCGAAGAAGTCGGCCGCCAGGAGACCCGGCGCGGGGTTGGCCGTCCAAGTCGAGTAACCCGAATACGGCATGATCAGCAACGGGTTGTTCTGGCGATAGTACTTGCCGTTCTGCATGATCAGGAGGCCCGCACCCTGGCCGTTGCCGGGCACGATCGTGTCCGGGACGAAGTTGATCGAGTCCTCGCTGTAGTCAATGTACGAGATTGCGCCCTGGGTGCTGGGCGTATAGAAGGCGTTGTTGTTCAGATGAAACGAAAAGACGGCGCCGTTGTACGGCGGGCCGGTCACTACCAACTGGTGGCGAACGCGGCGGTACTCGTTGGGGTTGCCGCCGGTGGCGACCTGGAAGCCCTGGGCCGTGCTACCTGTCCCTGTGGCGTTGGTCACCACCGTGAGCGACCAGTCGCTGTTGTTGAAGACCCCGTCATAGAAGGTCGCTGCCTGGGCGGAGCCAACAACGGCGGCGACTACCAGAGTCAGTACGGTACCGGCAAGAATTCGATTCGTGCGAGTGTTCATGTTCCTTCTCCATTTTTTTCTGTTTTGTCTTTCGACCTTCGATAGGCCTCGGGCACGCGACGCCGCGTGCTCGGGTAACGCATTTCAACCGCACGTTCGTGCGAACTATGTGACTGTTTCTTCACGGAAAGGTGACCGCATCCTATGTGTGACGTGTCTGCTCGACCGGACGCGTCGCCTGATTCAGTTCGCGCCGGGCGTGCAGCCAGTCGGACACGGAATCCCCGGGCATTCCCGCGCGCTGCCGCTCTTCGAAGAGCAGGTACGCGCGGAAGCGGATACGCTCCTCGCTGACCGAATCCCGGCCGGTTACGGCGGAGAGCGGCATTGATTTCGGGTTCATCTTCTTCTCTCGTTGATTCTGCAGGGTTGCCATGAGGGCGTTCTCCTGTTGACTTCGCCGGTCACTATTACGAACCGCGGAAACGAACTGGAGCGGCATTTGGCTGGAGCAGATTCAACCCAATCGGTTGGCGCTTCAGTCGCGTTTCGATGCCCAACATTCCACCACGTTGGTGCTTCGGGCGATATTGGAACATGACGGTATTTGCGCGCGGTCGAGTGAGAGGCGCAGCCAGGGTGGGCGTAGGTTCGTTTCCCTAGGTGTGCGGCATGGGTGCCCGGATTGGACGGGCGAGGTCGGCGCGCTGCAACTGCTTTGAGATGGGCTGGTTATGCGCGTTGCCGGGCCGACCGGATCACGCGCGCCTGATCGAGGGCGAGTCAGTCGGGATCGACCAGCCCCTCGCGGACGGCGAACAGCGCCAGTTCAGTACGGTCGTGAATGTCCAGCTTGTCCATGATCGCGGCGCGGTGGGTGTCGATGGTCTTGACGCTGCGGTGGAGCGCCTCCGCGATCTGATCGCGCGACAACCCGCGACCGATCATCCGCAGCACCTGAATCTCGGCTGGCGTGAGCGCGCGGAGCTTGGACGAGCGGGGCGATTTCGTGGCCTGCCCGACGGATGTCCGCACCCGCACGCGCTGTTGCACGCGCGGGCTGAACACGTATTCGCCATCCGCCACGCGTTTGATCGCGTGAACGATGTCCTCCACGTCATCGCCCTTGTACAAGTAGCCCCACGCCCCCGCCTGGAACGCTGCATCCAGGTAGTGATCGCGGATGTACGCGCTCAGGAACACCGTCTTCACATCCGGGCAGTCGCGTTGCAGATCAGTCGCCGCCGCGAACGGGTCGAGCCCCGGCATCGCCACGTCCAGCAGCACGACATCCGGACGGTGTTTCTTAGCTTCGGTTACGAGGTTGTCGACCGATCTGAGTTCGCCGACAAGTTCCAGCCGTGGTTCAAGCTCGAAGCGCGCGCGGATGCCTTCAACCAGCAGCGCGTGGTCATCGACGCACAGGACTCGGATCGGACGCTCTTCCATCAAAGATGCTCACTTCTTGGCCGACAGGGCCTCGGTAAGGGCCTCACACATAGCGCTCAAGCTGCCCTCGCGGTCCACGGCAAACGCGCCCAACCCGAGCCACTCGTCGGATCCCTTGCCGAACAGCAGGATCCGGCAGTCTGGGTTGACAAGTCGTAGCTCCTTGGCCGTTCGCAGCGCGGCGGCATTCGGTTCGGTGACCCACAGGGCAACATCCCCCGGATTGCCCTTCGCAGCAGTCTGAGTCGTGAAGCCGGTCGTCGTCAGCAGCGCTTCAAAACAGGCCTTGATCCGGCGGTCGCTGACGGCGACACTGGCGGTAGCCGCGCCTCTACGTTCGGCCGCGCGCGCCGCGGCGTCATCAGACATGACGGGAAGGTTGAGCACAACCGTCGTCCCGCCGCGCGGCTTGGAGTCGATCTTGATGCTCCCACCCACGGAGCGCACGATGCCGTCCACGAGAGACAGCCCCAAACCCGTGCCGCGCCCGCGCTGCTTTGTCGTATAGAAGGGATCGAAGGCGTGGCGTCGCACTTCGGCCGACATCCCGCGGCCGTCGTCGGTCACGCCAAGACGTACGAGCCGGCGATCATCGGACGTGGTGGCCCAGAGACGAATCGTGCCGGAATCCGCGCACGCCTCGCTCGCGTTGATGAGCAGATTGAGCACGGCCTGCGTCAGACGGTGCGCGGAAACGTTGACGGCCGGCAGATCCTGGGGCCAGTCCACGTGGAGTTCTAAGGAGGCCGGAATGGCACGCTCCAACAACGTTCGCAGTCTGGCCCACCATTCGCCGATGCTCGTAACGCCGCGCGCGTCATCTCGGCGCTCGGGATCCAGCGCGAATAGGCGCAGATTGTCGTTGAGCTGGCGGAGATACTCAGTGGCTTGGCCGATGGCCCTCACGTGTCCCCGGGTGCTGCCATCCGGGGCCGCCGCATCCAGTGCCGCCAAATGACCGCGGATCGGAAGCAGCAGGTTGTTCAGATCGTGCCCCAGCCCTGCAACCAGAGTACCCATCAAAGTCATCCGCTCCTTCCGCCGCAGCGCTTCGTGTGCGGCTTCAAGCTCAGCCGTCCGTTTGGCGACCAGATCCTCCAGTTCGTCTTCGCGCAATTCCCACCGGCGACTATGTTGCCGCTCAGCGGTCACATCATGTAGCAAAAACACCCAATGCGTCGGTCGTTCGCGTCCGCTGTGCAGGGGAAAACCGTGCAGTTCGTACTCGTGGCCCGCTCCGGGACGCAGATCCGGGATCGTTGCCGGCTGGCCCAACCGGAGCAGTTCATGCAGCCGGTCGCGCATGGAACGGTCTGTGTCGGGTGCCAGGAATGGAATCAGGTC
>CAZUCH010000277.1:0-4958 GCA_964619045.1 uncultured Planctomycetales bacterium
GGCGTGGCACACTATCAGCAGATGATTCTCACTTGGGTCTCGGGGCAGCCGGCGGTGACTGGACTGGCCATCCTGGCTGCTGGACTGGTCTCCGCGTTCCACGGATTGCGGATGGTTCGGCTACTGCTGGTTCTGTATTGCGCGGGCTTGGGAGCGTTTGCGGGGCAGATGGCGGCAGGATGGGGTGATCTACCGCCGTTGTTGCCGGCGTTGGGGGGCGCGGCTGGCGGTCTGGTTCTGGCCATGGTGCGGCCGGCGTTGGCCGGCGTCATCGCCAGCGGGGCCGTGTGGGCAGGTTTGCTGGGCTACCTGGGCAGCCAGTTCGGGATGCGCGGCTATCCACTTTGGATCGCAGCCGGGCTGGGCGGGTGCATCGGGGTCGTTTTCTCATTCCTTTGCCGCCAATCGATGATGGTCCTGCTAACGGTGATCGCTGGGTCGGCCCTGATGATCATCGGGTTCGTCGGGGCGGCCAGCGGCGTTCTGCCATCGGTGGCGGGGACTTTTCGCAATTGGGGGCGATCGGTCCCGATCATGATCCCCATGCTGCTGGGGATGCTGTCGGTCATGTCGTACTCGCTCCAATCACGTGAGCAGCGGGGGGATATCCGCTCAGGCAGCCAGCGAGCTGTTTCTGGGGCTAGAGGCCGGTGAAGAACCGCTCCCGGGGCGGGCGAATATCAGTTGACATAGCATCGGCAGCCGATAAAGTGCTTAGATAGGGTGTGATGCACACGCTCTGGGTCGCACTGTAGCGGAAGTCAAGTGGTGTCATGCGGACTTTAACGTGATGGCTGATCGATCGGGTGGAGGCTGCGCCTTCCCGTCGGACCATGTCGATTCCTCGCTACGGAGCTCACCTGCCAGCCGCAAGCGGCGCGTCCATCGGCGGGGTGGGGCGGCGCGCGAGAGGGATTCCGCAACATGCTGAAGGTACACCTGCCCGACGGCGCTGTCGTCGAACATCCGGACGGGGTGTCCGTGGCCGAGGTGCTGCGGGCCATTGCGCCCAGCCTGGAACGTAAGGCCGTCGCCGGACGAGTCGACGGCGTGGTCGTCGATCTCAACACAGTACTCACCGGCACCGATGTCGAGTTCCAGGGACTCAAGGCCGACGACCCGGACGGGCTGGAGGTTGTACGCCATAGCTGCGCGCATGTGATGGCCGAGGCCGTCTGCAAGTTGTGGCCACAGACGAAACTGGTATACGGACCGGCGGTCGAAAACGGCTTCTACTATGACATCGATCTCGATCACAATCTGACGCCGGAGGACTTCGATCAGATCGAGTCCGAGATGAAGGCGATCATCAAGGCTGATCGGCCGTTCGTGCGTCAGGAGTTGGCGCGTGACGAGGGTCTGGCTCGGATTCGTTCGCAGGGCAACATATACAAGGTGGACAACGCCGAGCGTGCCGACGGGGACGTGCTGAGCTTCTACTACACCGGCGAGCCGGAGAGCGGGTGCTTCGAGGATCTGTGCCGGGGGCCGCATGTGCCCAGCACGGGGCGGATCGCGGCGTTCAAGGTCATGCAGGTGTCGGGAGCGTACTGGCACGGCGACGCCAGCCAACAGATGTTGCAGCGAGTCTATGGCACCGCCTTCGCAAGCAAGAAAGAACTCCGGACGTATCTCAACCAGTTGGAGGAGGCCAAGAAGCGCGATCATCGCAAGATCGGCCAGGAGCTGGGGTTGTTCGTGATCGATCCGATGGTGGGCTCGGGTCTGGCGCTGTGGAAGCCGCGCGGGGCGGTAGTGCGGCGGACCCTCGAGCAGTTCATGCTGGATGAGTTGCTCAAGGCTGGTTACGAGCCGGTGTACACGCCGCAGATTGGCAAACTGGATCTGTACCGTACGAGCGGTCACTTCCCGTACTACAAAGCGAGTCAGTTCCCGCCGCTATTCGAGTCTGATCGGGCTCGACAACTCAACACGCTGTGGGAAGTGGCGCTCGACTCGAAGTCGGGATGTGCCTGCGGGGCCGAGATCGAGTTGTTCGACCGGATCGCCGGCGAGCATGAGGAATTGAAGTCAGCGGGCTACCCGGCGGACTTGCCACATGAGGAACGTCTCAAGCGGATTCGCGGCTGGCTGGAGCAGGAAGATGGTTATCTGCTAAGGCCGATGAACTGCCCACATCATATTCGCATTTATGCATCCGAACCGCGCAGCTACCGCGATTTGCCCGTGCGGCTGGCGGAGTTCGGGCAGGTGTATCGGTACGAGCAGTCGGGCGAGGTGAGCGGGCTGACGCGTGTGCGTGGATTCGCTCAGGACGACGCCCATATTTTCTGCACGCCCGAGCAATTGCAGGCCGAGGTGGCCGGTTGCGCCGATCTGGCGAAGCTGGTTCTGCATGTGATTGGCCTGGACGATTACCGCGTGCGGATCGGCTTACGAGACGACAGCGACAAGTACATCGGATCGGCGGAGAACTGGGAGAAGGCCGAGAACGCGGTGCGCGCGGCTGTGCGCGGCGCCGGGATGGACTACGTCGAGGAGCGTGGTGAGGCTGCGTTCTACGGCCCGAAGATCGACTTCGTGGTCAAGGATTGCATTGGCCGCGAGTGGCAGCTCGGCACGGTGCAGGTGGACTACAACCTGCCCGAGCGGTTCGATCTGAACTACGTCGGCGATGACAATTCCGAGCATCGGCCGATCATGGTTCACCGCACGCTGTTCGGCAGCATGGAACGCTTCATGGGGATTCTGATCGAGCAATACGCCGGCGCGTTTCCGTTGTGGCTGGCCCCGATCCAGGCACGGATCTGTTCGATCAGCGAGAAGTCGGCCGAGTACGCCCGGAAAGTGTACGACATCTGCCGAGAATCAACACTGCGGGTGGATCTGGATGACAGCGACGATCGTATTGGCGCTAAGATTCGCCAGGCGACGCTGTTGAAGATTCCGTACATCCTCGTGGTCGGCGAGCAGGAGGCCGCCACCAGTACAGTTAATGTGCGCACGCGCGAGGGCAAGCAGTATGGAAGCTGTGGCTTGCCCGAGTTTCTGGCCTCGTGCGCCGCTGAGATCAAGAACCGGGGCGAACAAGCCCCCGCCGAGGCCGACCAGACCTAGGCGCCGCGCGCGGCCGGTGACCTGGCCGCATCGAAAGGATGGTGAAGCCCATTCATCAGAACTTGCGTTGCAACGAGCAGATTCGTATCTCGCCGGTCCGTCTCATCGCCGGCGACAACGAGCAGCTCGGGATCGTGCCCAATCACGAAGCCATGCGCATGGCGCGCGAGGCGGGGCTCGATCTTGTAGAGGTGGCGCCGAACGTGCGCCCGCCCGTTTGCCGGTTGATGAATTACGGCAAGTGGAAGTACACGCAGAAGAAGAACCAGAAGAAGCCGCACGAGCAACAGCTCAAGCAAGTTCGTCTGCGCCCCAAGACCGATACGAACGATCGGGCCATCAAGTTCAAACGCGCGATCAAGTTCCTGAAGCGTGGCGACAAAGTGCAGTTCACCATGGTCTTCCGTGGTCGCGAGCGTTACCGCCGCGAGGTTGCCTTCGCCATCTTCCGATCGATCGTTGAAGACTTCGGCAATCGCGTGAAAATCGAGCGCCCGCCCAGCATGGAGGGCCGAAACATGGTGATGGTCATGGCGGCGATTCCGGGCGCCTTGGACGACATCGCGGACGAGCAGCTCGACGAATCGGTCGAGGCCGAAGAGGCGATCGAGGCCGAAGAAGCGGTCGAGGCCGACGAGGCGATCGAGGCCGACGAAGCTACCGAGGCTACCGAAGTTGCAGAGGCCGACAAAACGCCTGAAGCTACCGAAGCCGATACTCCGGCGGCAGAAGCGGAACCCGAGAGCGCTCCAGAACCCGCGCCGGTCGAAGGTCAGGGCAGTGGCGTGTCATAAGCCGGGTCGGCCTGGCAGAAACTCCCTAGCGTTCTGTCACCCCTCAGTTGATGGGCTGGTGTGCCACTGCTCTTGAGCAGTGTTTCCAGCAACCTCGGCGTACGGGCCAAACCCTGCACCGCTCAAGAGCAGCGACACACATTCCGATCGACGTGCCTGCTGAGGCGTGGAAAAGCGAGACGCTGATGCGCTACGCGTACTTTGACTGTTTCAGCGGGGCGGCCGGCGACATGATCCTGGGTGCGCTGGTCCACGCGGGCCTGCAGTTGGACGTGCTGCGCGATGTCGTCGCGCGTCTTGGACTGCCGGGGGTCGAGCTGGCGATCGAGCGGGTAACACGCGGGGATATCGCGGCCACACGCCTGCAGGTGGAGATCGGGGAAGCCGCGCGCCGGCATCATCGTCATCTGCCGGACATTCTGGGGTTGATCCGGGATGCGAAGCTGGCGCCGGCCGCCGAACGTAACGCCGTTCGCGTATTTGAGCGGCTGGCCGAGGCGGAGGCGCGGGTTCACGGGGTCACAGTCGAGCAGGTTCATTTTCATGAAGTCGGGGCCGCTGACGCGATCGTCGATGTGGTGGGTGCCTGCGTCGGTCTGGACGCCATGGGTGTCGACGTCGTGATTTGCTCGCCGATTCCGACCGGACATGGGACTGTGACCTGCGAACACGGCGTGATGCCGGTGCCGGCCCCCGCTACGGCGGAGTTGCTGCGGGGAGTGCCGCTGGCCACGTGCGACGAGCCCCACGAACTGACGACGCCCACCGGAGCGGCGATCCTCACGACATTGGCGGAATCGTACGGCCCGCTGCCGGCGATGACGGTCGAAACGGTCGGTTACGGGGCCGGGACGCGTGAGAATCGGTCGCGGCCGAACTTCCTGCGGATGCTGGTCGGAGAGGCGATCGAGGCCGGGGACCACGCTGACCAAGTGGTCGTCCTGGAGGCCCAAATGGACGATTCGACGGGTCAGACGCTGGCCTATACCGTCGAGCGCGTGCTGGAAGCGGGTGCGCTGGATGCGTTCATTGTGCCGATAACTATGAAGAAAGGTCGGCCCGGCCAGCTATTGACCGTGCTGAGCC
>CAZUCH010000278.1:0-4935 GCA_964619045.1 uncultured Planctomycetales bacterium
GCTGGACGGTTGGAACCTGCCCAGTCGTGGCCGGTTTTAACCTGCCCGGTGACACCGCTAAGTCTTTTAGCGGCAGGCGTTTACATTAGCGGAGGCAGGACTCGAACCTGCGACCTCCGGGTTATGAGCTCACAGAACCGCGAAATCACAAGTACTTGCCACCGCGTGATGTACTGTTAGTTCGGGGTCACCATGCGGAATCGCCGGCCAGGGGATGATCCGGGATCAGGATTGGTCACACCCCTCGCAGGCGTCAGGCTCCCAGCGCGCCGGCCCTCGGATCAGCAGGTAGGCGCACGCGTACAAGCCGGCGCCCGTCAACAGGGCCACCTTGAAGCCGAATGTCATCGCGACCAGTACGATCGCCGCTCCGCCGAGCACCGATGCCGCGCCGTTGACCGCCAGGCCCCAGTCGATCAGCGGCCCGACCCGCGCGGCACCCTTCGGGAAAGGCATTCCCATGAAGAAGCCCAGCGGAGCCACCAGCGTGGCCGCCAGCATGATGCGCGGCAGCATCTCTAGATGACACAGCGCCGTCGTCACGCGTGGCACGACGAACACCTCGACCAGTAGCCAGCCGATCAGCAGCATGAAAGCCGCCGTCGTGTTGACGTAGCCCGAGCAGCGGCTGCCGACGCCGGAGAACACCAGCAGCGTCAGCAGGATTGCGGCAATGCTGTACGCCGACGGGCCGACAAACAGCGTGTAGCGTTGTATCAGCACGACCTCGACGGCCATGAACGCCATGCCGATCGTGAAGAAATACAGCCACGGCGCGGCCCGCAGCCGCGGCCCGCGACACACATATGGCAGCAGGTTCAGGGGCAGTACCAGCACGACAACGACCGCCAGGATGATCGCGATGATCACTTGCGACAGTGGGTAGCCGGAGATTCCCAGTCCGAAGCTGCGTGGCGGCGGCCCCCAAGTGAAGTTCTTCCACAGCCCCATCTGGCCGACGAACGGGCGATCATCGGTACACGGCGCGATGTTGGTCGTCGCCGACGTGGCCACCTGTTCCCAACCCTCCTGGACAATGTGGTTGATCTGATTGGAATCGTTATCGGCCCGCGACTCGGGCACCGGATACAGCAGATGAATCTGCTCGTAGTTCCACGGCGTCAGTCTGCCAAAGGCCGTGTAGCGGATCTTCTTGGTCAAGGGCTGCTTGGAGACCAGCAACAGCTTGCGGCGCATCTGCGGCAGGTCATAGACGGCGAAACGTTCGGCTGGTTCGGGCACACCGAGATTATCGAGCGCGTCCATGAGGGCTCCGACCAGTCGCGGCATGTAGTACTGGTGTTCCATGGCCATGAAGCCGTCGTCGGTCAGGGCGTTCCAGTAATCCTCGAAGGCCTCGGTCGTGAACAGGTAGTTTTCCGCCAGCGCGAACGAACCGGAAGCCAGCGCCGCCCACGAATTCGAGCTGAGCGAGTAGATGACGTCGAATTTGTCGCGGTGACGCCGAACGTAGGCCCGGGCGTCGTCGGTAATGACGCGCACACGCTCATCGCTGTAGATATTCCCGGAGAATTCGGCCAGTTCACCCGCGAGCATCAGCTCGTTGATATGCCCATTCACCTCGACGGCGTGGATCTCGGCGGCGCCCGCCTGGAGGGCTTGCAGCACATCGCCGCCCCCGCCCGCCCCCAACGAGAGGAACGTGCACGCTTCAAACCGGCCGATCAGGTTGCTGACGTCGATGCCGAACTCGAACTTCTCGTCCTCGGCCAGATCCCAGTCGCCGTCGAACGCCAGCACGGGCGAATTGGCCGCGTTGTCGATATTGATGCCATGATATTCGTCGGAGAACTCGAGGATCTTGATCTTCGACATCGCGTCCCAGTGTTTGTAGATCACGGGGGCGCGTTCCTCGCGCTCGACTTCGAGCAGCGTCTCGGCGTGGTCAACCAGGATCAGCATTCCCGCCAGCGGCACTAGCGGAACAAGCCGCGCCCAGCCCTTTCCGACCACGGCGGCGGCTATCAGGACCGGCAGCGCCAGCGCGAATGTTGCTACCGGCGTGCCGAGGGCGTTCATCAGTCCGACCGCCAGCGCAACGCCCACACCGGCCCCCACCAGGTCCGCCATGTAGAGCTTGGGCATCTCACGATGGTTGTCGCGGAACAGTGCCGCCAGCGTGATGCCGCCGAGGAAGTAGGGCGTGCTCAACAGGCCGATCGCCGCCGCCAGCCGGCCCACCATGCCCCAGCTTTCGGCCAGTTGGTTGAAGTCGAGCCCAAGCTGAAACACCAGCGGCGGCCCAGCCAGGGCCGTACAGCCGACTAGCGTCAGGACCACTCCCAGGCTCCGCCGACCGCCCAACGCGGGGCATAGCCTGAGCGTCAAGGCCCCCAGCCCCAGCCCCATAACTGCCAGCGACAGCACGAGAAAGGCATAGGTGTAGAAGAACTCGGCCGAGAAGATCCGCGTCCATGCCAGCTCTAGACCGAGCAGCGTCATGGACAACAAAGCGACAGTGCTGACTCTCATGCGACTAGCGGGCCGAACCGGCCACCTCCTGGCGCGCCTGTTCACTGAACACGGCCATGGCCGTGACCGGCGTTGGTCTCGCGCTGCGAACTGCCCCCATGCATCCCCCCGTCAATCCGCAAACGCTCGCCAAGTTCCCCCAACCCACGCCGCCATCAAGCACGGATTTCCGCGATCGCCTGCCCCGGGTCATCGTGGCGCATCAGTATCTCCCCCACCAGCACGGCCCGGGCCCCGGCGGCGTGCATGCGCTCGACGTCACGCCGCTTCTTGATCCCGCTCTCGGCCACCACCGGAAAACCCGGCGGAACGAGGCTGGCCAACTCCTCCGTCGTGCATAGGTCGATTGTTTGCGTCTGCAAGTTGCGGTTGTTGATCCCGAGCAACACGCCCTCGCGGTGTTCTTCCTCGAGCCGGCCCAGCACCGCCAGCAGCGTGTCGCGCGCGTGGACCTCCAGCAAGACCCACAGACCCAACGCCCGCGCTTGGATCAGCATGTCGATCGCCAGTGCCACACCCAAGGCGTCCACGATCAGCAGCACGGCGTCGGCCCCATGGGCTCGGCTTTCGTACAACTGGTAGGCTTCGATCATGAAGTCCTTGCGCAGCACGGGCAGACCGACCGCCGCCTTGACTTGCTCGATGAACTCGAGTCGGCCGCCGAAGTACTGCTCGTCCGTAAGCACGCTCAGGGCCTGCGCGCCGCCCGCCTCGAAAAGTTGGGCAATCGCCGCCGGATCGAAGTCTGCACGGATCAGTCCCGCCGACGGGCTGGAGCGTTTGATTTCGGCGATCAGGTTGGGACCACTGTGCCGCGGCACGGTCACGGCTCCGTAGAAGTTTCGGCGCGGAAGGAAGTATGCGGGCCATGACTTGAGTTCTTCGAGGGGCCGCGCGGCCTTGGACTGTTCAACCTCGTGACGCTTATGGGCTAGTATCTCAGCGAGGATATGCGGCAATGCTGATTCCTTGCGCGAGCGGCCCGGACCCGGGGAACATGCGATAGACTGCTGCTGCCGGTAGTATACACCGCAACGCGACTAACTGTCGAAACACGAAATGCCCGATCCGGCCGTACGCATCCTCGAAGCTCTTGACATTGGCCTGCTGGTCGTGGGGGTGCTCTGTGCCCTGGCGGTGGCCTTCTGGCTAGCCCGTGGCGGCCGCTGGCGCAACCCGCTCGCCGATGTCGCACTGCCGATCGACGGCCCCAGCATCGCCGCGGTCGGAGCGGTCATACTCGTCTACTGCTGCCTCAGCTTGGGGCTCTCGCGGGCCTTTCCGACGTCGCCGGAGGAATTGGGTCAACCAGGCAGCTCGGGCTGGCACCGTGCCCAACTCACTGGCGCCGGCATCAATCTCACGGTCAGTGCCCTCATGGTCGGCATTCTCGTGCAAGCCGGCCGGGACCGCTTGACCAAGCGGGTAAGCGTGGCGGCCGCCGCCGGTGCCGCAGTGCTGTGTCTGTTGGTTTATGTCCCGCCGGCGATGGTCCAGATTCGCATGGGCCAGGTCGTGTGGAGCTGGGTGCACGCCAGCGACGTCCCTCCACCTACGCACGTTGTCCTGCAAGCGTTGCAGAAAAGCGACTGGGGCGACTGGGGCACGGTGCAACTGCTGGTGAGCGCGGTGCTGGTGGCCCCACTCGTCGAGGAGTTGTTCTTCCGTGGCGTGCTCTTGCAAGCTCTTTGCTTCCATCTACGGCATCGCTGGCTGGCTATCACAATCTCGGCGGTCGCATTTGGAGCCCTCCACGATCAGCCCCAGGATGTGCTGCCGCTCGTGACGATGGGCGTGATTCTAGGATACCTTCGGCTGCGTTGCGGGACGGTCTGGCCCTGCGTCCTGATGCATGCCCTCTTCAACGCTCGGACGATGACCTACGCCCTCCTGGCCCCCGAGCTGGTCGCGAGCTAGCCTGAACGGGATTGAGGTTTTAGGGGTTGTGCGGCGCGGCCGTCCGCACGCCACAGGGGTGAGATTGCAGGGTGCATGGCACGTGCCTTCTCGCCCCAACTGACCACCGCCGAGGAGATCAAATGGCTTCTTGGAGAGTGAGGTTGGTGGGCCACCTGGGGCCGGCTTAGAATCTCGAAGCCGCGAGGCTGAACATTCACCGGTCGCATGGCGAAGGACGAGGTTTCGCTGAGACCGGGGTCAGTCGTCCAGGCGGCACTCAGGGAGGCACGCCATGCGCGGCCTAGCGCGTCAGTCGGCATCAGTTGCGGTTCCTGCCCTGCTGTTTCTATTGGTGGCCGCCGTGGGGTGTGATACCATAGAGATTCAGGAGTGGCTGCGTCGCTCGCGACAATCCGTGCGAAACCCGCGGATGACGACGGGAATTATGAGGTATCACTAGCAATTGACACCGTTAACACGGGAAGGCACGAGCTATAACTGAATTTCGTTGATGGCAGGATGAAAAAAGGCGGCGTACTCTCG
>CAZUCH010000279.1:0-4902 GCA_964619045.1 uncultured Planctomycetales bacterium
GGCCTGGCAAATCCGCGCGGGCCTAGTCCACTGATCGCGGCTGATTCAATAAGATTAGCCGCTGAGGCCCCCAGCTACAAGGCTGAGCGGCCGGAGCAGCAACGTCACCAGGCGCCGAGCATTCAGGAAGCACTCAGGATACGCATATGCCGCCAGGTCACGGACCGCTCTCGATCGCCGATCTTCTGCCGCACGGTCCGCTGCGCCGATTGGGCCGCCGGGCGTTTCCGCTTGACACGGTCGAGAGCACCAACACCTTCTTATTGCGCCAGGCCGCCGAGGTGGGTGACGGCGCGGCGGCGTGGGCCGACTCGCAAGACGCAAAGCACAAACGGCTAAAACGCCGATGAAAGGCCCCGCGCGGCTCGTCCATACTGCTGAGCGTGCTGTTGCACGAGCCGGCCGACTCGCCGGCGCTCACGCTCGGCACCATGCTGGCGGCGGTGGCGGCCTGCGAGGCGATCGAGGCCGCGACCGACTGCTCGCCGGGCGTGCGCTGGCCCAACGATATCGTGCTCGGCGGGCGCAAGCTGGGCGGCGTGCTGGCCGAATCTTGCCCACTGCCAGCGGATGCCTCCGGGACGGCTCGCCGGGCGGTCGTTATCGGTCTGGGGATCAACTGCCTGCAACACCGCGGGCACTTCACCGGCGAGCTGGCCGACCGGGCCACCTCACTCGATTGCGAATCGCCACGGCCAATCGACCGGGCACGAGTGGCCGCCGGCGTGCTGGCCCGGCTGGATCATTGGCTGGCGGCGCCCGGTGAAGACCGCGGCGCGTGGGGCGAGTTGCGGATCGCCTGGCGCTCGCGCTGTGAGGACGTCGGCACACGCGTTACACTTCTACACGATGGCCGCACATTCGCCGGAACGGCACTCGCCATCTCGAACGAAGGCGATCTGATAGTGGAACTGGATCGGGGCGGGAGGAGGTGCTTTGGCTCGGCGACCACGACACGCGCGTGGTAAGCGAACCCGGCCGGCTGCCGCACGGGGCGATGGCCGGACACGGGGCGGTATCGCGCTCGCATCGCCGCCCGCCAATCCCAAACGTGCTCCGCGCACGGCTCCTTCGACCGAATCCAGCCCCGCGCCAGACGAATCTCGCGCGCCGAGCCACGCCCCACGGGCCGCGCGCAGTTCGCGAGTGATCGTGTGGCAGGTGCGGGGTTGCGCGGCGTTGTGCGCGCTGGCCGCCGCCACGGGGATGCTGTGCCTGGTCGACGAAATCCACTTGCAGATGGGTGCGGCACGCAATGTCGTGGGTTGGGCCGCGACCGCAATCTGCGCAGGCGTGGCGTGCGGCCTGTGGATGCCGCGCCGGATCATCCGGCAACGCCTGCGGATGCATGGTCAGGATGGGTCGGCCGAACAGTCAGGCGTCGAGTTCGAATTCGCGGCCACGTTGACGGGCGTTCTGATTCTGGCCCTGGGCGTGCTGTGGGCACTGCTGATCGGGCTGGCGACCGGAATGGAGGGCTACCGGACATTCCTGGCACGTGGATTCCTGCATCCGCCGGGGCTGACACTGGCTCTCCTATTGGCGCCGGTGCTCGCGGGATTGGCGCTGCTCGGAGCAGTGGGGACGACCGTCTTGGTGGCGCTACACGGCTGGCAGCGGCTGATCGGAGGAACGGGCACCGGCGTGACGACGTTGTGGCTGGCCATGCTGCTGGCCGGCACGATTGGGGCCGGTGCGGGCTGGCTGACGGCACGCCCGGAGGCGCTGGCCACGATGACACTGCTGGCTACGTTCGGAGCCGGAGTCCTGGCCGTGTGCCGCAAGCCGACCGGGACGGCGCACCCCGCGGTTCGACCATCGCCGCCGGAGCACGTCATCGGACGGCCATTGAGGCTGCTGGCTGTCGCCGCCACGGCGCTGGCGACCGGCACAGCACTGGCCGCCGCCGTCCCGCTGGAGGTCATGACGATACGGTCGGCGGCCGGCGGCATGGGAGTGCTCAGCCTGAGCCTGCTGGTCGGCATGCTAATGGCCCGACGGCTGGCGCGCGTGCTGCCTGACATGACGGACGAGACGCCGCTGTTGTTGCTGGCGATCGGCGTCGTATGGAGCTGGCCCGGACTCGGCGCCGTCAATGGCTACGGCAACATCGTGCGGGTCGCGCTTATGGGTTGCGTCGCGGCTGCCAGCGCATTGCTCGCGGGTCGGCGCGTGGCGGCGACGTTGGAGGGAGTGCAGCCGGCCGTCGCGCGAGTCGGCGGGGCGCTGGCGCTGGGGCTCAGCTTGGGCCTGGTGCTGGGGCCGGCCTGGCTAAGTTGGCAGCAGCCACAGGCGGTCGCGATCATCATCGCCTTGTCGGCCACCGTCGCCGCCGGGGCCGCCTGGCTGCGCCAGAACACCGGCCGGCGTGCGCTGAGATCGGGTGGGCTGGCCGCGACCGGCTTGTTGTTGGCCGTGGTTGCGTTTCAGGCCGGCTGGGTGTCCTCGGCCGACGACAACCATGAGGCGTCGACGCGCGTTGATGAAACCGACCCGATTGACTGCATTGGCCGTGGCCTCCTGGAATCGTCCGAACTCGATGGGGTGATTGTCGGGAGGGACGGTGGAATCACGGGCGAGACGTCTGTGCCAGATGGACCCCATTCGGATGTCTCGCTGATCTCCGGCTGGCATGCCGACCTGGCCGGTTCAGGTCATGACATAGTGATTGTCGCGCGTCCGGCTTCCCGCGCCGCGGCGCCGCTGTCGCCCGAGCACGCCCGCCGACTGCTGCGCCGATGCGACGCCGCCCTGCTCACCGGCGGGCGACTGGCCGTCGAGTTGCCGGCGGATGACCTGGCCGCCGCCGCGCTGGGGCTGGAATCGGTGGGCGGCGTACGCGTTGCCGCCGGCGGCTACCTGGTCAACGTCAGCGGGCCCGGCGGTGAATACGCCGTCCTGCTGCGCGGCCGCGATGTGCCGAGCTGGATCCATGACTGGGGCCGGCCCGCGGGTTGCGAGGTGCGACATTGCCAGGTGCGCGACCTGGCCGACTTGCGCGCCAGGCTAACGTCACCGGACAACTGGCCGTAGCAGCGCCGTCAGTCGGCGTGGCGGAGGCTCCGGTTGGACGTTAGGCTGTGGCACATTGTTGGGATTACAGACGAGACGCCTGTGCCACATAACCGGCCGGCACATCATGTGGTGCCGCGTCTTGTGCCGCACGGCATTGAATTCACAAGTTCGTGACCAGGAGAAGATATGTCACTGCTCGTTACCGGCTCTATAGGCATCGACACGGTCGAGACGCCGCTGGGTCGCGCCGAGGACGCACTCGGCGGCTCGGCCATCTACTTCTCGCTGTCGGCCGCACTGTTCACAGCTCCACGCATCGTGGGCACGGTGGGCGAGGACTTCGACATGCGGCGACTTGAGCCGCTGGTCGACAAGGGCATCGACACGAGTGGCGTCGAGGTGCGCTCGGGCAGCAAGACCTTCCGCTGGCACGGCAAATACGTGGGGGCGATGAACGAAGCCGAGACGGTCGAGGTCAAGCTGAACGTATTGGCCGAGCACGGGGCGCCTATCCCTGCCCAATTCGCCGATAGCCGGTTTGTCTTTCTGGCCAACACGCATCCGGCGTTGCAGCGCCAGTTTGCCTCTCAGCTTCAGAAGGCCGAGTTGCTGGTCTGCGACACGATGGACCTGTGGATTGGGAACGAGCCGGACGAGCTGCGCAAGACGCTGGCCATCGTTCACGGGCTGGTGCTCAACGAGGGTGAGGCTCGGCAGCTTACGCAGCAGACGAACCTGGTCACCGCCGGCCGCGAGATTCTCAAGCTGGGGCCGCGCTTCGTCATCATCAAGAAGGGCGAGCACGGCAGCATGTTGGTCTCACACGACGACCTGTTCCTCATGCCGCCCTATCCGACCGAGAAGGTGGTTGACCCAACCGGCTGCGGCGACAGCTTCGCGGGCGGCACGCTGGGCTACATCGCCTCGGCCGGGCGTTTTGATCGCGCGACGTTGCGCTCGGCGATGGCGCGCGGCTCGGTGGTCGGCTCGATGGTGTTGGAGTCGTTCTCGATCGACGCCTTGGCGGGTTTCACGCCGGAAGATGTCGAGCAACGGTTGGCCACACTGCGCGAGATGGTGAAGTTCGACTAAGAAAAGAAAAAAGGTGTCAGGATGATTTTCTTGAGAAGAAAAAAGGTGTCAGGATGATTTTCTTGGCACGGGTGCCATGCCCACGGCTTTTCGCGTGGGCATGAACACGCCGACGCGAGAGGCCGTCGTGGCACCCGAGCTGCGCATCGATCGCAACGGGTGCCACTGCTCTTGAGCAGTGTTAAGCACCGCCGAGTGCATCGAGATAGTTAAGAGACACTGCTCAAGAGCAGTGGCACACCGGCCCATCGACTGAGAGCTGGCAGAGCATCAGATGCCGAGAAGCCGAGTGCCGGCCAGACGCCGTTGGAGGTTCCGCCGATGCGTACATTCATCGCCATCGAACTCGACGCGGATGTTCGGCGACCACTGCTCAAGCTGCTGCGCAATGAGTTGCCGCGCGCGGACGGCGTGCGCTGGGTGACCGACCAGCAGTTGCACCTGACGCTGAAGTTCCTGGGCGAGGTCGGCGACGACCAACTGGCCAAGGTATGCGAGGTGGCCGCAACGGCCAGCGCTCAGGTCGAGCCGTTTGCCTTGAGCATCGCCGGCCTGGGCTGTTTCCCGGGGCCGCGCAACCCGCGCGTGCTCTGGTGCGGCGTCGACGACCCGACCGACGGTTGTCGCCGTTGGGTTGAGGCGGTGGATCCGCCGCTGGCCGACATTGGTTTCAAGCCGGAGACTCGGGCCTTTACGCCGCACATCACGCTGGGTCGCGGTCGTTCAACGGCCGGCGGCCACGTAATCCAGCGCGTGATCGAGACCCTGCCGCCACCGCGCACGGATGAGATGCAT
>CAZUCH010000280.1:0-4896 GCA_964619045.1 uncultured Planctomycetales bacterium
GAGGGTGCAGGGACTCGAACCCTGGACCCACGGCTTAAAAGGCCGTTGCTCTACCGACTGAGCTACACCCTCACTTGCCGACGAGCGGCAGAAGGTGGGATTATATCGCGGTTCCCTGAACCCTCAATGGCTGTGGGCATGTGACAGTGGTGTGGCATGGTGTCCCGTGGCCCGCGGGTCGGGTGGTGCATAAACCAGCGAGGCGGCCGCCAGAGATGACGGTCGCCTCGTGGTTCGGAGGAGGAGAAGCTCTGCTTATTTGGAGGTTTTCACCCATTAGTACGCCGGTGGGCGCGGTCGGTTCGGTCTCTGTTGGATTTGTTGTAAAGCCCTAGCGGGGCGAACGTTACGCGCGGGCTGTCCGCTGATCGGCCCAGCGGGGTGCTCCGTTTCGTGCCCGCCGAATGCGTCACGGACGCCAACTCGCAGAGGGCGGAACAACGGCATGGACAGCGGCGGCCAGAGGGGGTATAGTCCGGGAGTGTGGAAGGGGTGTTCTTGTCAAGGTAGGCATTTACACGCACCTTCACAAAGGCGGACTCAGCAGTTATCAGTTGGCCCGGTTGATGGGCCGTACGCATGGGGTCAGCAAGGTGGCTTTGGCGGAGTGTTGTGTGCCGGCCAAGGCGAGTGTTAGCCGACCGACAAGGGCTGAGTGGGACCAGAATGTCCAGATGGACCAGAGGTTTGTAATTACTGTGAGGCCACGCCGCGGTTGGCGTTGGCCGGATGCTCGGAACCGGGAGCCACGATGAGCCAGGGCCTATACAATCTTCACAATCACACGCCGTTCTCGGACGGAGCCTACACGATCGACGAATTGTGCGAGGCGCACCTCGACTTCGCCGCCCGGAATGGGCACACAGTGCGGGGGATCGGGATCACCGATTGTCTCTTCTGCACGCCGTCGTCGCGCGAGATGGGCAGCGAGAAGGAATTCGAGCGGCTCTTCGCCAAGGAGACGCGCGGCTACGTCGAGAAGGTGCTGGCCGCGCGTCAACGCTGGGCCGGCAAGCTCCAGATCTTCTGCGGGGCGGAAATCAACTGGCCGCTAAACAAGAACATGCTCGACGCGGCCCGCAAGCTGCTGACTGGCATCGAGTATGTCCTGTTCGAGTTCGTGGATTGGGCCGGTCTGACGCAACTGGCCAACCAAGCCCGACGGTGGCCCTGTGCGGTGGCCCTCGCGCACTGCGACGTGGCGACGCAGTTTCCAAACACGTCAATGGACCAAGTCGTCCGCACGCTGTCCAACGCGCGGATCGTCTACGAGCTAAGCTCGAAGCTGATGCCGCTGAGCGATCATAATCGCTGGTTCAACGTGTTGCCGAACCATCGGATCCGCGTGATGATCGGCACGGACACGCATGACGATCTGCGCTGTCTCGCCGATCTACCGGAGTTGCACGAGTACGCGCTCGAACACGGCCTGGAAGAGAAGCTCTTCGTCCCGCCTTTGGCCGAACCGGCTACGGCGGTCTAGCGCGGATGGTGGGGGGACTGTCAACGGGACGCGACGCAGGTGGTGAAAATTCTTGAATTATGCCCGCGCGCTTCTTGCGAAGGCTGGCGAATTTGGTATCTTCTCGAACGTCCGAGTGGCGCGCGGCATGTACAGGTTTCCCCCCCGGCCTGTCGGCCCCACACTCGGGCATTTTTTATGCGCCCGCCCCGGGCGTGCGGCGCGGTCGTCCCCGAGTAGCTTACCCCCATGTTGGCCGGTGGAAAGACGGCCCGACGGCCCCCCCTTACCCGACGGACCGGAATGGGCATGTACATAGCCTCCGAGGCTATTATCGCATGGGCACCGCGTCCAACGCTATCCGGGTTTTCCCCCATATTGTCGACGTTCTTCAGGGGCCGGTTGCGAGCCGTCGGGATTCCAGGCGGTCGACCACTATCGCCCCGACCGTGTCGCCGAGCACGTTGGTTGAGGTGCGGAACATGTCCAGGAATGCGTCGACCGCGAAGATCAGCGGGATGTAGTAGATCGGTAGATGCACGGCGCTGGCCACCAGGACCATGGTGACCAATCCGGCGTCCGGCACGGCGGCCGCCCCGACCGAGGCCAGCACGGCGGTGATGAATATCAGGAAAGTGGCCATGGCCGTCATGGTGATGCCGACATCATCGAGCCCGCCGTAGATTTGGATCAGGAAGATGATGGCGACGCCCTCGTATAGGGCAGTGCCGTCCATGTTGATGGTGGCCCCGAGTGGCAGCGTGAAGTTGGCGACCTTTGGGGAGACCCCGAGCTTCTCGGTGGTACACGCGATCGTCACGGGCAGCGTGGCCGCGCTGGAGCGTGTCGAGAAGGCGATCATCCAGGCTTCGCGAATGCCGCGCCACAGTCGCAGCGGGCCGATGCCGCCCAACACGCGGGCGATCAGCAGGAGCACGCCCACGTGGATGGCAATGCCGCCGATGACGGTGGCGCAGTACCAGCCAAGGTTGACGAACACCACCGGCCCCTTTTCACCCACCAGCCAGGCGATGATGCACGCAATGGCGAATGGTGCAATCAGCATCAGCCAATGGGTGACGCGCAGGATGACCTCGTTGAGGGCGCGGAAGAAGTCGATCACCGGCCGGGCCGGCTCACCGACGACCGTACACGCGACGCCCAGCAACAGCGCGAAGAAGATCAGCCCCAGCGCGTTGGGCGGGCTGGCGGCCAGCGAAGTGAACGGGTTGCTGAGCAGTGGCAGGACGATGTCGTTCTTGAACATGTCGCCCGGCGTGCGATCGCGGGCGCCGCTGAGCGTCGCGAATTGGCGGCTGTCAACGCCGGTGGCCAGGCGCTTGCCCTCCTGCCGCGCGAGCCAGGTCAGGTACTCGCCGGTCGGTTCGCCGTCGGCGCGACGGGCCGGTTGGCCCTTGAGCTGCTCGTACTCGGCTCGCAACGTGTCGAGTTGGGCTTCGCGCTGGGCGCGGACCTCCAGGGCGGCGGCCTGCTTGCCCGGCTGGAGCGTGAGCACGCACACCAGCCCGATCGAAACGGCGATTGCGGTGGTCGCGATGTAGTACACCAGCGTCTTCCAGCCGATCGCGCCGAGTTGCTTCATGCTTGGCAGACTCGTGACGCCGGCGACGATGCTGGCGAAGATCAGCGGCGCGATGATCATCTTGAGCGCGCTGATGAAAACCGTCGGCCCCAGCAGGTTCAGCCACCATAGCGTGTGGTCGTACCAGGCGGTGAGACGAGCGGCGGAAGCTGGATCGGTGGCCGTCTGGGCCGCGGCGCCGACCTTCCACAGTGCCAGACCGGCCATGACGCCAACGGCCATGCCGATGAAGATGAGGCTGTGCAGTTTGATCTTCATGCCGACCTCACGTGGCCGCGGCCGCTCGATGCGCCGAGCCGGCGGAGTTACTCCTCGTCATCCTCGATTTCAAGCAGTTCGAACAGGGTGCCATCCGGGTCGGCAACGGTCACGATCCGGAGGTTGTTGTAAGACTCGATCTCGTCGACCTGCCGTCCGCCATGCTCGATCAGATGTACCAGGACGGCGTCGAAGTCGGACGTTGTGATGTCGAAGCGTACTCCCGGGTGGTCGCTGGAGGGTGCGGGTTGATCGGGTGACCAGGGCTTGGCGTGGCCCAGCAAGCGGATCGAGGAGCCGCCGTCGGGGAAGTTCAGGCGCGCGAAAGCGCTATGCTCAGTGACCTCCCGCTCGGCGATTTCGAGACCCAGGCCCTCGGCCCAGAACCGCAGCGCAGCGGAAAAATCACTGACGTAAATGTGAAGGTCGCCGACGAATAGCATGTTGCTCACTCCCGCGTTGAGGTCTAGCGCCCGAGGTCGGTTCTGTACTGGGCCCCCTCGAAGCTTATGTTCTCCACCGCGCCATACGCGCGCTGCCGTGCGTCGGCGAGACTGTCGCCCAGCGCGGTCACACTCAGGACGCGGCCGCCGGATGTCACGAGCTGACCGGCGACTTTCTTGGTGCCGGCATGGAAGACAACCAGGTCATCGGATTCTTCGGGCAGGCCGGTGATGGGCTCGCCGTTCGAATAGTGGCCGGGATAGCCGCCCGAGGCCATCACCACGCACAGCGCGGGGCGCGGATCCCAACGCACCTCGGCTTCCTCGAGGCGTCCGTCGACGGCCGCGTTGAGCAGGCCCAGCAGGTCGGACTTGAGCCTCGGCAGGATGGCCTGGGCTTCGGGGTCGCCAAAACGGCAGTTGTACTCAAGCACCTTGGGGCCGGCGGAGGTCAACATGAGTCCCAGGTAGAGGAGGCCACGATATGGTGTCCCCAACCGCATCATCCCGTCCAGCGTCGGGATTAGTATCTGCTCCTGGATTCGCTGTGTCAGTTGGTCGTCGATCGCCGGGGAGGGGCAGAAGGCTCCCATGCCGCCGGTGTTGGGTCCGGTGTCGCCGTCGCCGAGACGTTTGTGATCCTGTGCGGCCTCCAGGAGGAATGCGGTGTGCCCATCGACCACGGCCAGCAGTGAGACTTCGCGTCCGAGCAGACGTTCCTCGACGATAATGCGTCGACCGGCGTCGCCGAACTGGCCCTTTCGCAGCATGTTCTCGGCCGCGATGATGGCGTCCGAGGGCTCGTCGCACACGATTACGCCCTTGCCCTTGGCCAGCCCCGCGGCTTTGACAACCACCGGCTCATCACGCGTGGAAATGTAGTGCTGGGCGAGATCGAAATCGGTGAAGGCGCGCGAGTCAGCGGTCGGAATCGTGTTCTGGCGCATGAGCAGCTTGGCGAAGACCTTGTCCGATTCGAGCTGGGCGGCGGCGGCACGCGGGCCGAAGATTCTCAGGCCGGCGTCCTCGAAGGCATCCACTATTCCCGCCGCCAGCGGATCCTCGGGGCCGACGATGGTCAGGTCGATTTTCTCACGCCGGGCAATCGCGATTGCCTGCTCGATGTCGTT
>CAZUCH010000281.1:0-4874 GCA_964619045.1 uncultured Planctomycetales bacterium
TCCGCGAGACATCCACGAAACTAAGGCCATCGGTCGGGGCGGGCAACCGTTTGAAAGCCTGTTTGAAACGCTCCGTGGATGCGAGCGACGCGGTTGCCGGATCGCTGTCGCCGCACAGCAAGGCCATCGACTGCTCGACCAGTGAAACGCCGAAACCCATTACGATGACGTTCTGGTGGCGTGCCAGCGTCATTGCGACCGGCGGCATGGAGTTGGCGACCGAGAGGCGGTGCGTGATTGAATCGCCCTCGCCCTCGGTGCTCAGGGCCAGCACGCCCTCGGGCGCCATGCCGACCAACTCGTGCAGCATGGCCGTCAGCCCCTCGAAGTCCTCGCCGACCTCTTCGGCCGGCGGGACCATCAGCATGACCCACTCGGCGCCGGTTGGCATACCTATTTTCAGCGCGAAGGCGGACTCACGCTGCGCGAGCTTGGACCAGGTCACGCCGGCCGCCAGGTCACGAATCTGCTGCCACTGGGCCTCGAAGGCCTCGAGGTCGCCGCCCTCCTTTTCGACCATGCTCTGCAAGAGTCGGCGAACGTCCTTCTCGAACTGGGCCTTCTCGATAGCCTCCCAGACGCGCTCGAACTGCTTGTTCAGGAAAGCCTTGCCATCGTGATCACGCGCATGGCAAGCGACCATCGCGTCAGCCGGGATGGCCCGCGTCAGCTTGAAGTCGTCGATCCCGCCGGCTTGAACCGACAGTGTCGTGGCCAGCAGCGTGACCATCACCAATGTACCGATCCAGCGTCCGCCCTTGCGTGTCATCAGCATGTTCTCCTTCCTGTTGGCGCTTCGACGGGCGTGCCGCTATGAGCGGTGCCGCGAAGCGTCGGGTTCAATGCGCGGCGCAGCCAAGGCTGTCGCGGCGCTAGTCTGGCTCAATGGGCATAATCTTATCGCGCAACGCCGTCGCCGATACCTCGTCGCGACCGCTAAACACGTCTTTGCACAGATTCCGACATTGATCGCCCCGATCCTAAACCAGAGAACACCCGAGGCCCCCTATCGAGCCCCCAGCAGAGCCGCTGGAACAATGTTGCTCGGCCCCGCGTCGACCAGCGCCGTTCCCCAGTGGCGCGTCGGGGCCAACGGGCTTTCCAGGAAGACTTCGACGGTGTCCATGTAAGCGACCCACCAGACCATGAGACCTGCGAAGCACAGCGCCAGCCCCCACGTCGCGCACTCTGCCTGCCAGTGCCGCCGACAGCGAAACAAGATCGCGGCCCCCACGCCGAAGGTCGCCAGCTTGTAGACCGCTCGCGTCGCCGGCCCGTCGGCGATCATCGCCGCCAGCATGTTGGCCTCGACGAACTGTAGCCTCTGAGCTTGCGACTGTGTGAAGGCCAGGTCGAAGTAGCTGAACACCGTCAGCAGTACCAGCAAGGCAGCCACGCGCCGCGACCGCCCCGCCGGCTGACGCGCCCGTCCATCGTTTTCCGCCGTGAGCATAACTTCTTTCACCATGGACACCTGCGCCTGACCTGAAACCGCGGCCCACCCCGCGCCGGGGATGCCGTTGTTATCGGCCATCTGGGAGCGCCGACCTTAGTCTTGAGCTGCACTCGGAGTCTCCCGGCCCCTTCATCTGAGGCCGCCAGCACCGTACACTCCCCATATGGACACCGCCGAACCCGCGATTGTGCTGCTCTCGGGCGGCCTTGACAGCGCCACGACCCTGGCGATAGCTCGCAACGAGGGCTTCAAGCCCGTTGCGCTGAGCTTCCATTACGGCCAACGCCACTCACTCGAACTGGGGGCCGCCCGCAACGTGGCCGCCGCCCTCGGCGTGACCGACCACCAATTCATCAGGATCGACCCCGGTTGTTTCGCCGGTTCGGCACTCACGGACGACATCCCGGTTCCCAAGAACCAGCCCCACCGTGCCGGAACCATCCCCGTGACCTACGTCCCGGCCCGTAACACGATCTTCCTCGCCTACGCCCTGGCCATAGCCGAGATTCGCGGCGCCCGGGCCATCTACATCGGCGTAAACGCCGTGGATTACAGTGGTTACCCGGATTGCCGGCCGAACTACATCTCGGCTTTCAATCGCGTGGCAGCCCTGGCAACCAAGGCCGCCGTCGAAGACCAACCCGTACGCATTCGAGCCCCCTTGCTCCTCATGACCAAGGTCCAGATCATCCGCCTAGGCCTCAAGTTGGGCGTGGACTACGGCCTGACCCGCAGTTGCTACGACCCCAGCCCCGATGGCCTATCCTGCGGCCATTGTGAAAGCTGCCACCTGCGCCTGGCCGCCTTCAAGCAGACTGGCCGACCCGACCCGGCCCCATACGCCCAATAATCCCCATTGCACGCATTTTTTGCCCATCTGGCCGGTTGGCAAGCATGGCGACTTGCCATATACTGCGGGGCTCTGTGTTGTGATGTGACAATACACTCAAACATCGGCGTCGGGCCCGGCCCGGCTGCCGGTCTTATTCAGCGGAGAGCCGCATGGCTGTTAGGCTGCGATTAAAACGCATGGGGCGACGACATCGCTCGTTCTTTCGTCTGGCCGCGATGGACTCGCACAGTCCACGCGACGGCCGCGTGCTCGAGGAACTGGGCACCTACGACCCCCTCGAGACGGACGATTCCGCCAAGGTCAAACTGAACGAAGAGCGCATCAAGCACTGGCTCAGTGTCGGCGCCCTTCCAACCGAGACCGTGGCGAGCCTGCTCAAGAAGCAGGGAATCGCCCTCCGGTGAGTGGCGCGCCCTTGCCCATTGCTGGTTTGAATCATGCGAATAGACGTCATAACCCTGTTCCCGGAGGCCTTGCACCCATACCTGGGTGCCAGCATCCTAGGCCGCGCGCAGGGAGCCGGCGTCGTCAGCATCCACACCCACCAACTGCGTGACTATTCACAGGACCCCCACCGCAAGGTAGACGATCGCCCGTTTGGCGGCGGCCCCGGCATGGTCTTCACATGCCAGCCGGTCATCGACGCCGTCAGCGCGATCGAGGCCCTCGACGAGCGCCCGGCCCTGCGGATCATCACAAGCCCGCAGGGCCGTCCGTTTAGTCAGGCCACTGCCCAGCGACTGGCATCTCGCCAGCGGCTGCTCCTGATCTGCGGCCATTATGAAGGTTTTGACGAGCGGATCATCGAGACGCTCCAGCCCGAGGAAATCAGCCTGGGCGATTTCGTGCTCAGTGGCGGCGAACCGGCCGCCTTGGCGATCATCGACGCGACCGTACGCCTCTTGCCAGGCGCGCTGGGCAATGACGAGGCCACAGCCGACGAGTCTTTCCAGGCGGGTCGTCTCGAATATCCACAATACACGCGTCCCCGTGATTTTCAGGGTCGCGCCGTGCCCGAGGTTCTGCTATCCGGCAACCATGCCGAGATCGCGGCTTGGCGTCGGGCACAATCCGAAGAACGCACTCGCCGGCGTCGTCCCGATCTAATCGAGGATCACGCCGGCGTTTCAATAGGTAGTTGTTGTCCCGAGCCGCGCGCGTGCTCGCCGGCGATGTCCGTCTCGAACGTATCGATGACGGGAATGAGCTAGGCTCAGGAAAGTGAGGCGCTCCATGCAAAACCCGCTATTCGACGTAGTACAGAGGAAATACACTCGCTCGAACGATCTGCACTTCGAGATCGGCGACACCGTCGTCGTAACGATCCGAATCGTCGAAGGTACCAAGGAGCGGCTCCAGGACTACGAGGGCATCGTCATCGCTCGCCGCGGCAAGGGGCTCGACGAGATGTTCACGGTTCGGCGAATCGTTGCCAACGAAGGCGTCGAGCGAACGTTCCCGATCAACTCGCCGCGCATCGCCGCGATCAAGACGTTGCGTAGCGGCAAGGTCCGGCGCTGCAAGCTCTACTTCCTGCGTGGCCGGATCGGCAAGGCCCGCAAGCTGCGCACGCGCCGCGTTTCAGCCGTCGCCCGTCAGGCTGCCGCCGACGCTCGGACCGCCAAGGCCCAGGCGCTCGCGGAGGCACAGCAGGCCGTGAGTGCCGCCAAGGCGACGGATACGCAGAGCAATGAACCGGAAATGGCCGGCACGCCCACCTAGTGCCGACCCCCAGCGACGCGCGTCATCGTCTTGGTCGCCAAGGTGAGCGCCTCGCCGAGGAGTACCTCGTGCGACGCGGCCTGAAGACCATGGCGCGCCGCTACAACACCCCCATCGGCGAGCTCGATCTGGTCATGCGCGACGGCGACACGATCGTCTTCGTCGAGGTCAAGACTCGCCGCGACCGCACCATGGAGGATCCCCAGGACGGGCTCCGGGCACCTCAACGCCGCAAGTTGCTGCGTACGGCCGACTGGTACATACACCACAAACGGCTCGACAACTACCCACGGCGTTTCGACGTAGTGGCCATCGTCTTGCCCCCCGACGGCACCCCCGAGTTAGAGCACTTCCCCAGCGCATTCACACCAGCGGACCGCTGACACGCCCGGCATGTGATCGGCCACCGGCGTTACAGACGAACCCCCGGACCATAATTGCCCCGTCGGTGAACGCGGATGATCTGGCGCGGGTATTACAAGCTGGAATGACGTAACTCGTCATGACAAGCGGCCGATCAAGCCGGAACCCCTCGCGCTGCGACCGTCAGACGCGACGAACCAGCGAGGGGATTTGTTTGACTGGGGGCCTTACCGGACTCATACTAACGATATCGGGCCTTCTATAGACTGCAGACGTCCGGTTTCGGAGGGCATCGCTCGTGGCTTTCGATACACCACGCGCATTTCAATGGATAACCGGCCGGAGATCGGCTCCGGCCCAAACCATATCACTCACGATGTGCTACAAGGGAGAAGCGACATGAAGACTGCGCGAACCGTGTTATGCGCTGCGCTGCTGGTTGCCGCGACCACCGCGGCCACGGGCCAGACGTTCGTCGGC
>CAZUCH010000282.1:0-4871 GCA_964619045.1 uncultured Planctomycetales bacterium
ATGGAATCTGAGTGCGTTGCAGTACTTCCGGAACAGCGCAAGCGGCTCTCGTTTCTGGATCGCTTCCTGACGCTGTGGATCTGCCTGGCGATGGCGGTCGGGGTCTTCGGCGGCTACTTCTTCCCCGGCATCGAGGGCTTCATCAATCGGTTCCAGGTCGGCACGACCAATATCCCGATCGCGATCGGGCTGATCCTGATGATGTACCCGCCGCTGGCGAAGGTGAAGTACGAAGAGCTAGGCGACGTCTTCCGGGACTTCAAGGTGCTCGGCCTCTCGCTCGTGCAGAACTGGGTGATAGGCCCGATCCTGATGTTCGCGCTCGCAATCCTTTTCCTGCATGGTTACCCGGAGTACATGGTCGGCCTGATCATGATCGGCCTGGCCCGCTGCATCGCGATGGTCATTGTGTGGAACGACCTGGCTAAGGGCGACACTGAGTACGCCGCCGGCCTGGTCGCATTCAACTCGATCTTTCAGGTGCTGTTCTTCTCGGTCTACGCCTGGTTTTTCATCACAATTCTGCCGCCGCTGTTCGGCCTGGAAGGTGCGGTTGTGGAGGGGATCACAATCGGCGAAATCTCGAAGAGCGTGTTCATCTATCTCGGCATTCCGTTCATAGCCGGGATGATCACGCGCTTCGTGTTGCTCAAGGTCAAGAATCGTGAGTGGTACGAGCAGAAGTTCATCCCGAAGATCTCGCCGATCACGCTCATCGCACTGCTGTTCACGATCCTGGTCATGTTCTCGCTCAAGGGCGAGTTCATCGTGCAGCTACCGCTCGACGTGGTGCGGATAGCCATCCCGCTTTGCGTTTACTTCGTCGTGATGTTCCTGGTGTCTTTCTGGATGGGGAAGAAGCTCGGAGCCGACTACGGCAAGACGACCACGATCGCCTTCACGGCGGCCAGCAACAACTTCGAGTTGGCAATCGCCGTCGCCGTGGCGGTCTTCGGAATCGGCTCCGGCGTGGCATTCGCGGCCGTCATCGGGCCGCTGGTCGAGGTGCCAGTGCTAATCGGCTTGGTGAACGTGGCGCTGTTCTTCCAGCGGAGGTACTTCGTGCCGCCGTCTGGCGTCGGTCAAACCCCAGCGTAGAATCGGCGGCAGCCTTCACGCCCCGCAGGCAGGTGAGGCCGTACATATGGAGGCACATTGAATGTTCTTCCCAACCGCTGGCATCGAGACCCCAGTGTGGCTCCCACCTCTGGTCGCCTTCAGTGTCTCGTTCTTCACTTCCATGGGCGGCGTTTCGGGGGCGTTTCTATTACTACCTTTCCAGGTGTCCATGCTCGGCTATACAAGTCCGGGCGTCAGCGCCACGAACCACGTATTCAATATTGTGGCGATTCCTAGTGGTGTGTATCGCTACTGGCGCGAGGGCCGCATGGTGTGGCCGCTCGCTTGGGTAGTCATCATCGGAACAGTGCCGGGCGTGATTATCGGCGCAATCCTGCGCGTCGCATACCTGCCGGACCCCAGACATTTCAAGGTCTTCGCTGGACTCGTGCTGTTGTACATCGGAGTGCGAATGGTCCGCGATCTTCTTTGCAAGCCGCCGCCTGACACGAACATGCCATCGGCGGAGAGGCGGTTCCAGGAGCTTGTTCGTCAGCATCGCGAGAGAAGCCCGATCTCCCAAGCCACCAAAACGGAAGTGCTCCCAGCAACGACCGTCACCCGCTTCGATCCCCAACGCATCGGCTACGACTTCTACGGCGAGCATCACGAAGTCTCGACCTGCGGTGTCTTCCTTCTCAGCTGCGTCGTCGGCATCGCCGGTGGCGTGTACGGCATCGGTGGCGGAGCCATCATTGCACCCTTGTTCGTATCGCTCTTCGGCCTTCCCGTCTACACGGTGGCCGGAGCGGCGTTGATGGGGACTTTTGTGACGTCGATTGTCGGGGTCGCGTCCTACCAGGTTCTAGCACCGTTCTTCCCAAACATCTCAGTTGCCCCGGATTGGATGCTGGGCTCCCTCTTCGGGATCGGCGGAGCGATCGGCATGTACCTCGGAGCGCGCTGTCAGAAGCGTGCGCCAGCGAAGATGATTAAGTGGATGCTCGCTACTACCCTGCTTGCAACAGCGTCCAGATACATCATGGCCCTCAGCAGCCCGTAAAGGGGGGACCGATCGCCAGTCTCGGTCCTCGTGCCCACCGCCCAAGCCCGGCACCTTGTGAATCATAAGGCATTGTGTTGCAATAGGTTACCGACTTCCCGCCCTCGGTCGGCGTTGAAGACCGGGCAGCGAAGAATCCCGAAGGACCTGCGGCCTTCCGCAGTCCGTGCTGTTGAACTGAGCCTCCGCTTCCGATACTATATCGGTTTATGCGAATATCCGTATGCGTTTGAGGAGCCCCGGGATGCACAGAACGGTAGACTTGTTCAAAGCCCTCGCGGACGAGACGAGGCTGCGGATTCTGAGCTTGCTCAGCGGCGGCGAACTCTGCGTGTGCGAGATCACTAAGGTGCTCGATATTGGGCAGCCAAAAGCCTCGCGCCACCTGGCCGTCCTGCGGCGGGCCGAACTTGTGTCAGACCGGCGCGAAGGCATGTGGACGTATTACTCCCTGGCCAAGCCGCGGGGCGAGACACACCGTTGTGTCGTGGATTGGCTGACGTCGGCACGCAGGGAACTGCCACAAGCCGCGGCTGATCTGGTTGCGCTGAAGAAGCTACAGCACAGCGGCGGCCTGTGCGGACCGCTCTGTGCCGAGAAGCGTCGGGCCGCTCCCAGGAGCGACACTGTCGTTGTGCATTGAGGACAGAAAGGAGCAGCGAAGCTGCCCGGACATTCTGAGAAGTGTGGCGGCACGCCGGCTTGTACGCTCAAGCCAGAGCTGCCCAGTGCGGCTGCACGCAGCAAGAGGAGCAACGTAATGAATCGAATGTGGATGCAGACAGGCTGGTTGACGGTCGCTGTGGCGGTTGCGCTGACGGCACTGCCGGTGGCATTCGGGCAGTCGCCCCGTCCCGAGAAGACATCGGACGGCACGACAGGCAAGGCGGCAATCCAACAGGAGCAAACGCTATCAACGGATGGGCAACTGGGCGTTCTAGCGATCGCTCGCGTCGCCAGGGCGGACAAGTATGCCTTCGTCTTCTTCTTCCGCACTGACGATGAGCGTACGCAGACGATGCGTGCAGCGCTGGAATCCGCCATCGAGAAGATGCCGGACAAGGCCGAGATCATCGCCGTCGATGTGACCGATCCGCTGGAGAAGGAGATTGTTGACAAGTTCGGCGTCAGCCGGGCGCCGATGCCGCTGATTCTCGCCGTCGCGCCGTCGGGTGCGATCACCAAGAACTGGCTGCACAAGTTCGATGCGCAGCAGCTCGGGCAGGCCTTTGTCAGTCCGTGCGAGTCGCGGTGCCTGAAAGCGCTCCAGGAGCGCAAGATGGTGCTGGTGTGCGTCCAGAACGGCAAGACGACGCACAATGAAGAGGCCATGCAGGGCGTCAACGAGTTCAAGGCGGACCGACTGTATGCCGCCCGAACCGCAATCGTCTCCATTGATCCCACCGACGAGTCAGAAGTTGATTTTCTGAAGAAGCTGCGTGTCACTCCCGAGACCGAGGAGGCTATCACCGTCCTGATGGCTCCGCCGGGCCGGCCGATTGCGACGTTCACAGGTGCGACGGATAAAGCCGAGATTGTCGCCGCAACGAAGAAGGCCGGCGCCGGGTGTGATCCGAAGAGCGGTTGCTGCCCCGCCCCGAAGAAGAAGCCGGCCCAGAAGAAGCCCTAGCCCGAGGTAAACCCGTGCAACTCCGAAACCTCGTCTGGCGCGAGATGTTCGAGCGCAAGAGCCAGTTGGCGACCAGCTTCGTCGCCATCCTGCTGGGCATCGCCGTCGTTGTCTCGATCAAGAACATCACCTTCTACTCCGAGAAGGCGGTCGCCCGTGAACTCGATGCGCTGGGTGCGAACATCCTCGTGCTGCCCAAGTCCGCCTCGGTGCAGGACTACTACAGCGCCGACATGCAGAGCGACAACATCCCAGAGGAATACGTCACGACGCTGGCGCTCTCCGACCTTCAGGGGCTCGACAATCTCTCGCCGAAGCTGTCCGTGGCGATAGAGATTCGGGGTCGGCGGTTCACGCTGACCGGCATCCTGCCCAAGAGCGAATTCCAGGCCAAGGCCGCCTGGCAGGGCGCCGGCATCTTCGCCCGTCCGCTGGAAGGTTGCGGCGATGTTGCGGACGTCCCGGACGTATTCAAGCCATCGGTGCGGGAAACGCTCGTACGGCAGCGCGTGGTGGACGACCTGGCGCCCGACGAAGCCTTGATCGGCTTCGACGTCGCGGACTTGCTGAGCCTGAAGGAGGGTGACAGCGTCGAAGTGCTCGAGCGCACCTTCACAATCTCGGCGGTGCTGCCGCAGACCGGTACCGTGGATGACGCCCGTGTTTTCGCCCACCTGCACACCGTGCAGGAGATGCTCGGCAAGGGGCCGGTGATCAACGCAATCGAGATTGTCGGCTGCTGCCAGGAGATTTCGGGCGGCTTGGTGGAGAAGATCAACAAGCTCCTGCCGGACGCCAAGGTCGTGACCGTCACGCAGGTCGTCGATACGCAGGTCAAGACGAACCGCATGATGTCGCGGCTGTCGATGATCTTCATAGGGATCATGGTCCTGGTGGGTGTGGCCGGCATCGCCAACTACATGTACGCCAACGTCTTCGAGCGTCGCCGCGAAATCGGCACGCTGATGGCCCTTGGCGCCACCTCGGGCTTGATCGTGCGCATGTTCCTGCTAAAGGGGCTGCTGCTCGGTCTGGCCGGTGGCATCGGCGGCTTCCTCCTGGGTACGGCGCTGGCGGTCGTCCTCGGCCCCCGGGTGGCGGGCATTGTTGTGCTGCCGA
>CAZUCH010000283.1:0-4861 GCA_964619045.1 uncultured Planctomycetales bacterium
TCGAGCCCCGACGCCATGAACACCAAGGCCACTTCCTGAAGTGTATGTTCGGAAAAGTGCAGAAACTCGCTCATGTCGTGCTTTTCTCCGCTAGCTCAAGGCCGCCATGCGGGACTCAAAGGCCTGGTAGTGAACCGTGTCCAACACGCAGATGACACATTCCTTGATGCTGGTTTTGCCCGCCAGGTGGCTCTTGAGCGTGTCCAGCATCACCCGCGCACACACGTCCGGCGCGATCCCGTAGTACCCCGCCCCCATAGCGGGAAACCCGATCCGTTCGAGATGCTTCTCTTCGGCGCGCTTCAACGAGTTGAGGACCGTGGTGCGTAGCTTGCCCTCGATGTCTTCTTCCTGAAACCTGGGGCCGACGGCGTGGATAATGTGCTTCGCCTTGAGCCCGCCCGCGGCCGTGATCACGGCTTCGCCGGTCGCCAACGGTCCCAGCTTCTCGAGCTCCTGTCCGACCGTCGGGCCACCACGTACCGAGATTGCCGTCCCGAAGCCTGAACCGAGCGCTAAGTCATGCTGGGCGTAGAAGACGAATGCGTCGACTTCCAGCTCTGTAACGTCCCCCTTCGTGAGCCGGATGATGCTCTTATTGATTCTGGTGCCCTCCGGTGCGGTCTCGGGCATGGCGGGTCTCCGTATGACAACAGTTCCGTGGTCCGCGTGTACGCCCGGGAGGTCCGTAGGGCTGGAACCTTCGGAATACACCACGTCTTGATAGCTCCTTCATCATTATGACACTCCGTCGGCTGCTTGGCAACCGTGGGTCTTGAAGAAACGTTCCCATCCCTACGGCCAGCGCAGCCGGGTTTGCCGTTCCTCGCCTGATCCGTCAATGTCTTGGTCGTGAGCCCTGGAAACCTGGGCAAAGCGCCGAAGGTGATAATGAAAAAGCAACTTCGCGAACTGCTGCTGCGACCCGACTTTGAGCAACTCGTCGACCTGGCCGGAAGGCGGCGACGCGCTCTGAGCAGTCTCGTTTCCCTAACCTACGATTCGGATCCGCTGCTCGGCTGGCACGGCAAGAGTTCGGATCGGTCTCCGATAACGGGGCACGTCATCGCTACCACCGGCGCATTCGCACGCATTTAAGTCGATCAAGAGGCTTCGATTACCGCCAGAACTCGGATCACCAGCGTTGATCTTGCATGTGGATGTTGGAAATGGCTCCGATAATCGGCGGAACGCTAGGCAACCCTTGCCGGGCGGAGGGTGTTGGGGAGACGTCGGCTCAAGACGCTTCCGAACGGATACGTGCTGCCGTGACGATACGCCAAAGTGTGGAGAGTGCGTGTCCTGATCCTGTCGTGTGCGCTCTCTCCCGTCCTGGTCGACGTTTTTGGGCCAGAACTGAGATGGTTGGCACGTTTCGGCGGTTGGGTTGTGGTACACTCGCGATGATGGAGGCGTTAGGAGCAGGAGAAGCCGAATGCTGAATGGGCACCAGGGGCGCATCGTTGGGAGTCGCCGCCCGTACAGATTGATCGGGCTGCTATCCATTGGGCTGCTGGCTGGCTTGGCCGTATTTGCGGCGATTGATGACGGCGGCGGGCTCGTCAGTGCTGCCGGCAGTGGGGTGAGCGATCCGCTGGGGCCTCCATTGGATGAACCGGCCGGCGCACCCACGTGCGTAGCCGATTCCTGGTTATCGCAACCCCCGCACCTGCCGGACGGGAGTCACTACTTCGTCACCAGCGACGCCGGTTCCGACTACCGAGCTTATGAGCTGTATGAGGAGGGCGGCGAGGTCTGCGGCATCCGCTTCTGGGGGCTGGATTTCCTATACCCGGGCGGCTATTGGGCAGAGTGTACCGAAGCTCCCATGACCTTCGAGATCGCGTTTTTTGAGGATGGGGGCGGCTTGCCGGGCGCGGAGGTCTGCTCGTACGTCATCGACATCTCGGCTACGCCGACCGGTCTGCGATATCTGACCAATCTACTGGAGATGAACGAATACGACGCCGTGCTGTCGCCGTGCTGCGGGCTCGCGGCGGGGTGGGTTTCGGTGCGTGGGATCAGCGTCGGGGGCGATCCAGAGGATTGCTGGTTTGCCTGGGCGTCGGCCGAGGGTGCGGACGGCTCGGCGGTTCAGAGCAGCGGCGAGACGTTCTACGGCGTCACGTTTGATCGCGCGGTTTGCCTGACGAGCGGCACCGGTGCGTGTTGCCTCGCCGAAGCGCCGTTCTGCCTCCTGGAGACGGAAGTTGGCTGCATCGCGGTCGGCGGGACTTTCCTGGGCCCTGGCACGGAATGCGACCTGAACGACTGCAATGAGAACGGCCTGCCCGATAGCTGCGACATCGCCGCCGGCACGAGCAAGGACGCCGACGGAAACGGTGTGCCCGACGAGTGCGAGACGTTGAACTTCGATGGCGCGATCACCGGCGACATCTACGTGCAAGGTACGGTGGTTGGCACGTATGTTGATACGGCCATGCCGGATGGGGTCTGCCAGGCCATCACGGAGCGTGAGTCGGGCGGCGCGCCCGACAGCCGCTACAGCTACCTCGAACACAAGTGGCTGCTGGAAGTCGAGGGCGGCGCCGTGGTCAGCTTTAACCTGGCGGGCTACCACAGCCCTTCGACCGACGGCGACGATTTCATCCTCGCTTATTCGTTGGACGACGTTGACTACACTGACATGCTGACGTTGGTGCGGACCAGCGACGACGGCAGCTACCAGTCGTACAGACTGCCCGCGGACACCGTGGGCACGCTGTATGTCCGCGTGCTCGATACCGATCAGACGCCCGGCAACCGTGATCTGGACAGCGTGTTCATCGACCACATGTTCGTCCGGTCGGCGACGTGGATCGGAGATCTCAACGGCGACGGCTACCTCGACGAGCTTGATTTCGCGTTGCTGGCCGGTTGCCTGGCCGGGCCGGACGTGGCGTACGCTCCGGCGTGCCTGCTGGCGGATATGGACCAGGAAAGCGACGTTGACCTGGCCGATCTGGCCCTGTTCCAGGATAAGTTCACGGGGCGCGACGAGACGCCGCCCGACGATCCGACCGGGCTGACGGCCCAGGCCGGCGGCACGTCCGTGCAACTGGATTGGGACGACAGCGACGCGCTTGATCTCGCCGGCTATCGCCTGTACCGCGCCACCGTTTCCGGCGGTCCGTACGAGCCGGTCAACACGGAACTCGTCGCGTCAAGTGTCTACGCCGACACGAGCATCGCGGACGGCGTGACGCACTACTACCGGGTGACGGCGGTGGACCTCAACGACAACGAGAGCGGTCTGAGTGCCGAGGTGAGTGCCACGCCTCAGGCCGCCGCGTTTATGCACATCGCGGCGCTGGTGCTGAGTGTCGATGATCAGGGGGCGGGCAATCGCTTCGGCATCGCCACGGTGACGGTGTTGGACGGCAACGGCGATCCGGTCGCGGAGGCTGACGTCACCGGCACGTTCGCGGGCGATTATGACGGCACGATCATCGCCACGACTGATGGTGCGGGCGTGGCCACGCTGACGATCGGCCCGACCAATGGCCGGACGTTCTTCAGCTTCTGTGTGGACGACATCGTGCATGCCGCGCTGGCCCGCGACTTCTTCGACGACGTGCGAATCTGCGACGCTTATCCGTAATCGGTGGGGGGCATGCTGAAGGCTATCTCGCATTCGATGGTATTACACGAAGTGCGGCTGCTGTCCGAATCGGGCGGTCGCTCGGGCGAGTATCATGCGCCGGCATCAGCGGACAACCAGGAGGAACGAGCGTGAAGCCCGGCGTCGTGCTGCATGTCTGCATATCCGAGAAGAGGGGCGTCGCCAAGCAGGCCGTCCATGACGCCACGGTGCGTACCGGCCACGGTCTGGAAAGCGATGCGCATGCGGGCGACTCGCATCGACAAGTCAGCTTGCTCAGCGACGCAGACATCGAGACCATGCGCGCCAAGGGGCTCGATCCAACGCCCGGGGCGTTCGGCGAGAATCTGGTCGTGCGAGGCTTGGATCTCGACGCGCTCGGCATCGGATCGCGTTTGGAAATCGGCCCGGTGCGGCTGGAAATCACCCAAATCGGCAGGGTCTGCCACACACGCCGCGCGATCCACCACAGCGCCGGCGATTGCATCATGCCCCGCATGGGCGTCTTCGCGCGAGTTGTGAGCGGCGGGGCGATCGCGCCCGGGGCGAAGATCAAAACCGTGCTCCAGGTGCCGCGCGATACTATCCAGGCGGCCGTGCTGACCGTCTCGGACCGCTGTGCGGCGGGGAAGATGGAGGATACCGCCGGCCCGGCCACGGCTGTGGCGCTTGCGGACGGATTGCAGGCTCATCTGGCCTGGACGGGGATCGTGCCGGACGAAGCGGACGCAATTGAGTCGATGTTGAAGGACGTCGCCGACCGCGGAGTCGACCTGCTGGCGACCGTCGGCGGTACGGGCTGTGGCCCGCGCGACGTCACACCCGAAGCCACCCGCAAGGTGATTACGCGCGATGTCCCCGGGCTGGCCGAGGCGATGCGAACCGCATCGGCCCGCGAGTTCCCGCACGCCCTCTTGCAGCGCGGGATTTGCGGCATCCGCGGCCGGACGCTGATCGTCAACCTGCCCGGCAGTCTAAGAGCATCCGTCGAGAACCTGTCCGTCATCCTCCCCGTGCTGCCACACGCGATTCAGTTGCTGCGCGGCCAAACCGACCGTCATCCGGCGGCGCGATAAAGCCAAGCCGACTCCCTGGAATGGCAGCTCGCCCGTCGACCTCTACGGAGACGCCTTCGCTTTCAGCCAACTGGCCCGCGACAGTTCACGAGCCGGGCGGCAACTTGCCCTCCCGCGCCCAAGCACAGGGCACACCCCTAAGACAACCGCTCATTCAAGGCTCTGAGCCTGCACCTACAATAAC
>CAZUCH010000284.1:0-4854 GCA_964619045.1 uncultured Planctomycetales bacterium
TCTCTCGCCATGAGTCCACCTGTTAGACCGCTCCGCCCTGCCGATCATGCCCATGCCGCCCCCGGGGGGGACGATCTCGTAGTCTCCCAGGCCGAGATAGGCCTTGCCGATCGTGTCGCGCAGCTTTGCCTCGATGGCCGGCTCGCCAGGGAATCGACCGTCCAGCCGCTGGCCGGCGTTGTCCAGCAGTTCGCGCACCGTGACGTCGCGGTTCGGCTGTCTCCGCGGTTCGGCCTGTTTGAGCAGGTCTTCTGTGAGGAAGTTCACGATGGCCGCAGCGAGGTCGGCCTGCCGCTGCGCCGCGGCGCGTTCGTCCTCAGCGCTCTCCCGCTGGGCCGCCTCAGCAGCGCGGGCGGCTTCGGCATCCTGCTCGGCGATGAGCGCCCTGTCACGCTCCGATTGGATAATCTCCGTCTGCCCCTCTGCCTGCGCTCGCAACTGCGCCTGATGGCGATACATGACCGCGAGCGACACGGTGGCCGCGGAGATAAGCACGACGAACGCCGCAGCCACGCCGACCACGCCGCGATACCGTCGCATGGCCTTCCGCAGAACGTACCAGCCGCTGTCGCGCTTGGCCTCGATGGGGCCGCCGGCAAGGTACTGGCGCAGGTCGTGGGCCAGGGCGCCGGCCGTCTGGTAGCGCCGATCGCGTTCCTTGGCCAGCGACTTCAGCAGGATCGTCTGCACTTCGTCATCAACCGGACACGTGCCCGGGCGCAGACGCCGAGTCTTGCGCCGCGTAACGCCGGAAGCGCTGTTCCAACGGCGGCGCGGTGCGGCGGGCGGTGTCTCTGCGATGTTCCGCAGGACGTCGGCCAACTGCCCTGTCACCGGGTATGGGTAGTCGCCCGTGAGCAGCTCATACAGCATGACTCCCAGCGCGTAGCTGTCGGTCCGTATGTCGATCGCGTGCGCGTCACCCCGGGCCTGTTCCGGCGACATGTACGGCAGCGTGCCGATCGCTGCCTGTGACATGGTGACGCGGCTCTCGTCGGTCGCGGCCAGTTGCTTGGCCAGGCCGAAGTCCAGGATTCGCGGCTGACCGTCGGCATCGACGATGATGTTGGAGGGCTTCAGGTCGCGGTGGATCACGCCGCGCAAATGGGCATAGTTCACTGCGTCACAAACGGTGTGAAACAGTGCGAGCGTGTCTTCCAAGCTCAACTTCTGCTTGCGCACATAGGTATCCAGCGGCACACCCGGGACGTAGTCCATCACGCAGTACTGCCGTCCGCCAGGGGTTACGCCGGAGTCGAACAACGCGATGATGTGCGGGTGTTTCAGGCTGGCGACCAGTTCCGCCTCACGCTCGAAGCGGCGGCGGGCGGCGGGCGTGGCATACGGCCCTTCGCGCAGCACCTTGATCGCGACTTTGCGTTTGGTCGACTCCTGGAGCGCCTCGTATACCACGCCCTGGCCGCCGTGACTCAGCTCACGCGTAATGGTGTAGCCGGCGATGCCGTCGGCCGGTGCGTCAACGGTCTTGTGGATCTCGGTGCCCAGGCCCGCCGAGGACGACCCGGTCAACGTGTGTGCATCGTCGCTGATGGCCCCCATGGCAGCCTGGACCAGCGGTACAACTTCGGCGTTGGCACGCTCCTCGGCCAGCCAGGCGACGCAGCTTGCGCAATCCGAGGCGTGTGTGCGAATCTGCTCCGCCTCGGGTGCGGCACACGCGCCGGCCGCGTACGCGGCCAGTTGCTCATCTGTAGGACACGGATGCATCTGCATCATATGGGCACTCTGCCCGCCCTTTCTTTCTAGCGCGCCCCGGGTGATTTTGGTCGGTTAACGGCTACCAGATCTCCTCCATCCGCGGGAGGATCTCGCGAATGCGCTTCAGCACGCGATGACGCACCAGGTATACCGCGTTCTCGCTCATGTCGAGTTGCCGGGCGACCTGCGCCGCCGGCTGCTCCTTCCATACGTACAGCTCGAAGGCCTGGACCGTGCGCGCGTCAAACTGGAAGCGGACCTCTTCCAGGCACTGCCGCACCACGGCCTGGCGCCACTCCGCCTCCCACATCTGCTCGAGCTGATCCTCGCCGGGGACACCCGGCAGAAGACCGGTACCATCGGAGCCGTCCGAGACTTGGAACTCGCGGTTCTGCTGCTTGTGGCGGATCAAATTGCGGATGCGCCGTGTGGCGATGCCAAACAGCCACCCGCGCAATTGGCCCCGGTCGCGGTCATATTGACCCTTCTGATAGGCCTGGGCGAAGTCAGCCAGGGTCACTTGGGCCGCATCTTCGGCGTCGTCAACCGTGAAGCCAAAGCTGCGGCAAGCGTAGCTGACAATCAACGGTCGATAACGATCGACGAACGGCTGCCATGCGCTCCGGTTGTGCGGATCGCGCAGACCGTCGAGCAGACTCGTGCTAGTGCTGGTCCTGGCAATCGAAGCCGGTGCTGCGTCGGCGTTCACGATTCATGTCCTCTGTCCGGCACGGGCGGCCGGGACGTGCGATCGTGGAGACAGGTCGAACCACAGATTCCACTATAACAGATACGCCTCGCCAGAAACAAACCTTTCGGCGGCCTGATGCCACGTAACATCAATGCCGGTTGTCAGTTAGCGGGCAACCGGGGGCCCGGCACGCCACGCCGGGGCGTTCTGCATGAAAGACCACCCCCTGCCTGCGCCCATACTCCTTAACGCGCTCCTCTTTGCACAGTACCGCAGCTCGGGCGGCGGTCCTGACTGCCAGTGAGCGCACCAGTATCGGCCCGGGGAGCAAGGACGCAGACGTTGACGGCGACATTCGCCCCGGCGTGAGCCGGGCAGGGACCACGTATACCTAGCCAAAGGAGGCTGAGCATGAGCTCGACGAGAATCGGGAGTTTGACCCTCATCATCACGTTCGCGCTGGTGCCCAGCGCGCTCCAGGCGCAAGGGCCGGCCGGCAGCGGTTTTACTTATCAAGGTCAGCTCAGCGAAGCCGGCACACCGCTAACCGACACTGCTGATTTTGTGTTCACGCTATGGAATGACTCGCTCAGCGTCGACCCGGGCGATCAGGTGGGTCCCGATTTGGACGCCACCAACATCAGCGTGGTAGAGGGCCTGTTTACAGTAGTGCTTGACTTCGGCAGCGACCCGTTTGCGGGTGAAGCCCGCTGGCTGCAGATCGCTGTCCGCAGCCCGGCCGGCGGCGGCACGTACACAACGCTCGCGCCGCGGCAGGAGCTGACGCCAGCGCCCTATGCGCTGTATGCCCTGGATGGCCCCGGCTTGACGCTCCCGTTCAGCGGGTCGGCGTCCGTTGCCGGACCGATCTTCGACGTGACCAACACGGATGATGTCGACGGTGAGGGCATCAAGTCATCGGCGGCCTGGTACAGTGCGTACGCGTTCACACCGAATACCCGCGGAGAAGGGAGCACGAGCGAGTCCGGTCCATTGGAGGGCCTATCGTACGGTCTTCTCGTGGAGAACCTCAACGCGTGGGATCAAGCCTGGGTGGAGCCGGATCCCGGTGAGCCGCATGCGGCCGCTTTTGGGCTGGTGGCTGCTTGCCGAGCAACAAATGGACCCACCACGGGCATCCTCGGCCAGAGCGACAGCAAGTACGGCATGGGCCTCTTCGGCTACGCGACCAGCACGGAAGGACACACTGTCGGTGTTTACGGAAAGAGCCTGAGCCCCAGCGGCGTCGGCGGCTCATTTCGTGCCCGGAGCATTGCCATGTTCGGGGCGAGCGTGGATGAGAATGGCGCCCCCGCCCCGTTCTCCGGCCTTGCCGTCCTGGCGCGGGGCCGCAGCCGCCTGGAGTACCCGGTTGGTATCGGCGCAGAGCCGGACAACGATCAGATCGCACCCGACGAATTGCGGCTCGGCGCGGTAGCTGACAATGAAGACGTGAGTATCGTCTTCATGGAAGGTGAGCTTGACACACAGAGCCCGTTCTTCTCGCTCCACTACGCTGGCAACGACAATCTCCTTCACATCCGTAATGAACATACCGGCCCTGACAACATCATGACCTTCACGTTGGATGGCAACGTCGGCATCGGTACTGAGTCTCCCGCTTCGCCGCTGACGGTGGACGGGAGGATCGAGTCGCTCGCGGGCGGGTTCCGATTCCCGGACGGGACATTGCAGAGTACCGCGGCGGTCTCCAGCGGTATGGGCGGCAGCGGCACGACCGGCTATCTGCCGAAGTTTGCCGACGCCAGCACGCTGGCGGATTCGGTCGTCTTCGAGTCGAACGGCAACATTGGCATTGGGACGGCCAGCCCGGAGACCATGTTGGATGTTGCCAGTCCACCATCCGGTGCCGCGCTGACTGTCGGGCGGACTTCCGGTTTCGCCTCGATTGCCGCGCGTTCGGATGCCAGCGGCGGATGGTTGATCGCAGACTCCAGCGGCGACGGCAACGTGGCACTGAATCACTATGATGACGGCGACGTGATCCTGGCAGACGGTGGGGGCAACGTCGGCATCGGCATCAACCCGCCGACCGAAAGGCTGGAGGTTGCCGGTAGCATCCGTGCCAGCCATTCGAGTCCTAATCTGTACCTCTATGACACGAACGCGGGGGGCTCAAAGCCATCCATCACCTTTGCGAACAACGACCTGTTAGTGTTCCAGGGCGACGACACCGCCGAAGAGGTCTTTGCGTTCTTCTCCAGTTTCTCAGCGGTTCGCACGAATGATGCTGCTGTGCGGATCCACGGACGGACCAGCGGAGATTGGAACACCTTCCTCGAGCTTACACACGACGGCTCCGATGGCAGTATCACGACCGACGTCGGCGATCTCGTGCTGGCCCCGACTGGCGGTACCGTCCAGGTGCCAGGCAGCCTCGCCATCGCGACGTCAGCGCCAGTTGGCATGCTCTCGATCCACAA
>CAZUCH010000285.1:0-4853 GCA_964619045.1 uncultured Planctomycetales bacterium
TTCGCAACGACCGAGACGACGTCGATCGCGCCCGCCCTCTCGGGATTGATCTGATTGTCAGGCCATCGTGGGGCGGCGAACGCCACAGTGTTGACCGCCAGCATGTACGCTTGGTGGTGCGCATTGCGGTGCTCGTCCCCCCAGCCGTGGCCCATGAGCATCTCGTGGTAGTAGTTGGCCAGCTCGTAGATTATGCGATACCCCTGCTCAACACTCTCGCCCGGCAACTTACCGAGGTTGAAACTGCCATCGGCCAGGAACGCACCGCGCGGCACACCATTATCCAGCGTCAGATCGGTGATGCGCCCCAGGTAGTACTTGAGTGCTCCCGGCTCGAGCGACACCGGCGACCACACACCCCCGGTGCCGGCTTGCTCGCGCGCCAGCTCGTCGCTGTTGTTCACGGTCGTCATCAACTGACGCTGGGCGTAGTGCTCGCGCGGGTCATTGTTGCCGTCGTCCATGTACTCGTTGTACGCGACCGGGTCGAGCGTGGCGGCCTGACGCCAGGCCTTCCACTCCCAGCCGGGGCGGCTACTGGCCAGATTGAAACGCTGCCATCTGTCCGCCTTCTCCGGGTGCATCTGGAAGTCACGCTGCGGGAAGAACGTGTATGGGAACGCGTTTAGCAGCGTTTTCATCGGCTCGCACACCAAGCTGTCATCGCCCCCCCGCTCGCTCTCGCGCGGCGAGGCCAACAAGCCGCCCCGTCGGCGCAGCAACGGCTCGACCGAAGCACTCGAAGCCACGATCCACTCCCAATCTTCGGGACGCAGAGTCGAGTAGTCGTAACCGCTTTGGACGTCTTGGGGGTGTAGAACCCAGTCGAACATCTGTTCGATGAAGTCGCGGTGCGGCATATTGGCGTTTTCCAGGCCGGCCAGCACCATCCCGCCGTGCGAGATGATCCGCGTCGCCACCTCGTAGCGCGCCCGCTTGTCGAACTGCTCCCACGCGCGGTAGTTCTCCGGGTTTGCGGAGCCGAGGCTATCGGGGCGGATCGCCATCATCCCGCCGTTGTCATACCGCGTCTGCACGGCTGAGCCGAACATCGCGTTGGCCAGTTCGGTCCACGTACCCGACCCGCCGAAGGACGAATCAGAAATCCCGTCGCCGTCGGCGTCCATAAACGGCCGCTGGGCGTTGGCAGCCAGGTCACTCTCGGCAGGGGTGTTCCAATTGAAGCTGACGGAGTCCGGACTACTGAGGTCATATTCATCCGCACGATCACGCATGAGAGTGTCGAGGCTTCTGTTGGGGGTGCGGCTGCCGAAACTGCTCACCGACGGGTAGAAAAACTCATTTGGATCGCGGTCGTCTATGATGCGGTAGTCCAGCACCGGCTCGGCGGATGCCAGCCAGGTTGCGCCGCCGGTGTCGGTACCGCTTCCCCACCCGCCCGGGAACTCGGCGTAGGCCGACCCGGTAACCGAGGCTCCTGCCGCCGGACCGGAGGCGCCGCCCCAGGTCGCGGTGAGGCTGGCGAGCGTGGCGTCGTTTACGGCCTCCATGATCTGGTCAACCTGCTGACCCTGGCTGACTAGCCGCAGAGTGAGCCGATCGAAGCGTGCCAGGGTGATATACGCGGAAATGATGATGAACAGCATGGCCAGGAGGCCCACGATCATCAGCAGGACCGTTCCGCGTTTCTTGGCAGGTTTGCCGCTACGTCTCATACAGCACCTATCTAGCACATTGTGGGACCGGTTTATAACCGGTCATCATGCACATTGTGGGACCGGTTCGTAACCGGTCATCCTGGCCGCTCGGCGGCCCGTTCCTCATCTCTAATACTATTGTGGCCCGGGTGGTCAAGCTTCCCAGGTTTCCCATACTCAGATTGGCGAAGGTCTTGTAATAACACGACTTGCGTTGCACAGGCCCCGATTCCGCAGTCACGCGGACGGCCCCGCCGGCGTGCCTGTCCTACTGAAACCGATGCACGACGCTCCGCACGATCGGGTCAGTCAGCCGACCCAGCGGATCGTAAACGCGCACGGTGATACGAATTGCGTACGGCCACATCCGGACTCGCCGCTGCGTGATCGGCTCGGCCACAGTGGTCGTGTCAGAGTGAGCACTCGAATCCTGGTCCAGCCGGGCGAAATCATACAGCCGCGTCCCGGCAAACGGCCCGCCGCCGGCTACCACGTCCCGCGCCTGCTGGATAACCGCGTCGCGGTTTTCCTGGGTGTCGGGCACGAACAGATACGTGCGCCCCGGCGTAACCTCGGTCCAGCGCGGCACGTCGCTTCGGCGGCTTACCCCAGGGGTATCCGGGTCATAGCCGGGGAAGTCCAGGCTGTTGCGCGGATCCTCGGGCATGAGGAACTCGATCTGGAACCACGTGCAGCCGGGCAACATCTGGACGCCCAGATTGCTCCGCCCCTCGACCGGAACCCGCTCGACGACAGTCGCGACGTGGTGATAGGGCGTCGGGAAGCCGTTCCGGTACATCATCCCGTCGACATACGATTTAAGTGTCGCGCCCCAAGCGCCACCCAAACTGAAGCCGTAGGGACTGTAAACAGCCGGGCCATAAGACGAAAATACGCTCGGGGAGTCCGGTCCGAACTCGTACCACAGCGCCTGAAGGTCCAGGTGGCCGACGTCGCCGGCCATATTAGAATTCGGGCCATCGTAGTAGCAGGCGACAACGTACGGCGTCTCGTCGGCCCAACCGCCGACGCCTCCACCACCAGAGTCAAACGACGTGCGGCCAAGATCATATTCGATGATCGTCGCCCGGCGGGAGAGGTGCCAACTACTCGCCGGGATGGCGCTCATGGTGGTGGTCGGGGCGTACTGCGGCTCGATGTGTCGCACGTTGTTGATCGTCATCAGCGGCGGAGTGCCGGCCACCGTCCCGTCGGCCAACGCCGCGTGACCGTAGACCACCTGGATCGGCGAGAGCTTCACGCCCGCCGTGTAGGGGTCGGTGGGAGGCGGGGGAGGGGGATTGCGCGGCGGGGCTTGCGAGACAACCGCCCGCTGGCTGAAGAACATCAGGATGTCGGCCCGGGGGTCGCTGTATTGGGTGTCCTGCTGATCCGCGTAGTCCAGCGACGGCTCCAGTTCCCAGTCGTATCCGCCCGTAATCAGCGGGTTACCCGTCAACACGCGATGATAGTGGCCGACGTCCACATCCTGCTTGGTCAGGCCGGCGGGCTGCACACGCCCCACCATCGTCAGGATGCTCGCGGACGGGTTGACCGCATCCAGGTCTTTCTTGAGTTGGATCGTGAAGTGACGGATCCAGTTGTTCGCGTCGGAGTACGCCGCGGCTTGCGTAACCGTCTTGGTCGTGATGGTGAAGACCACGCCCACCACGCTCAGCGCCAGCCCCAGCACCGCCAGCGAGACCAACATCTCGATCAGCGTGAAGCCCCGGCGATTGGAGATTGACGATTGACGATTGCGGATTGAACCGCGCAGAACAGAACCCCGAGCGTGAGCGAGCGGGCCCGTAGCGGCCGACCCCCGTGTCGGCCGTAGAGCACAGGTAGACTGCCGCTGACAGGCACGGCCGACTCGGGGGTCGGCCGCTACAGACCTTCCCCGGCGACCGGATAGTACACCGGCCCGACTGGCGAGTGATCTGACATGTACTGGCAGCGACATTACGCTCCTACTGAATCATCGGCAGCCGCACAAACCGGCTGCGGACCGCCAAGATCGGCGACTCGTCCGGGAAGACGGGGTTGCCGTTGCCATCAACACTCTTGAACGCCGGCGGAATGACCCAGACCGGCCATTCGTTGGTGTTTGGCGGGTACTCCGGCGAGCCGTTGCCATCACCCTTGCGCGGGTAATAGCCGTTGAACTTGACCACAACCTCGGTGTCGCTAGGTCGGTCAACAACTTCGTAGTACGGCAGCGCCGTCAACGCCGGTGGGCCAAAACCAACCGCATCAACGGCGTTCAGGCCAGCGAGATTCGGCTCATCGTCGTTCCTTGCCGGGAAGAAGATCGTACCGACCGGAAACAGGCCGTCCATTAGCACTGAGCCGTTGATCCAGAACTTCAGTGTGGCGGGCTCAGGATCCGGCGGATACCCAACATCGAAAATAACGGGGGGCAGGCCTGAGAAGCACACCAGCCACGGAATCGGCGTGGCTGTGTCGGTAAACGAGTAACTCACGACGCCGTCAAAGGGGGAGTCAGTGCCATCCTGCACCGGAAAACGGTGGTCCTTCGACTGCTTGCGGACCGCGACCGTGATTATCTCATACAGCGAAGGATCGCTACCGGCGGCATACGAGACCCGGCGATAGAAAGCCGTCCAGGCGATCTTCTGCTCGCAGACCTTCTTCGCCTCCGAGTTGTTGGTGGTTCTGTTTAGCACGGGGGCTGCCTGGTACTTGCCGGCCACAGACCCCATGAAGTCATTGACGGTAAACGACTCGTCCAGCGTGATCGGCGGATACACGCTCGCCACGCACGCGATCGAGGGCCTGATCCACGTCAGACCGCCCGCCAGTTGATCGGTCTCGGCCGTATTGCCGCGAAACATCGCCCCAAGGAAAGCCAATTCGCCCCACGTGCCGACTATGTCCTCCGCGGCCCGATGCGTCGGGGAGTTTTCGGGGATCTGCTGGCCGTAAGTATACGAACCGGGCGTCAGATCAATGTTCTGAATCGGCAGCGGCCGAACCTTGATCACCGGCTCGTACCAGTCGGTGTCCGCCGGGGGCGGATAGTTGATCGCGCCGCCAGCGGCGTCGACAACCTTGCCGCCAAGATCTCGCGGCAGGAACAGGCCCGGCTCGTGGTCCAGAATACTGCCCTCCAGGATCTCGTTTGGCAGATTCAGCGATTGTCCGATAATGTCATGTGCGTAATCGACGCAGGCT
>CAZUCH010000286.1:0-4821 GCA_964619045.1 uncultured Planctomycetales bacterium
GGACATGCGGATGCACACGGAACCAGAACTCCGCGGCCGACTGACGGCCAGCGAGCGGAAGCTGCTCGATCGGCTCGTCAGCGAGCAAGGTCCGCGCCTGATGGCGTACATGTGGCGTGTTCTCGGGAATCGGCACGACGCCGAGGACATCGTGTCCGAGACGTTTTGCCGCGCCGCCGACCATATCGCGGCCCTGATCCGTAGCAGCCGGCAGGATCTGTACCTGCTGACAACCGCCCGCAATATCTGCCGTGACCGCTTTCGGCGGCGACGTCCAGGCTCGGTACCGGATGAGCAGTTGCAGCAGTACGCGGACAACGCTGACGATCCGCCGACCGAGTTGGCGGCCGACGAGCGGCTGGGACAATTGCGGGCCGCAGTGGCGGATTTGCCGGAAAACTTACGCGAGGTCGTTGTGTTGCGGCTGTCAACAGAGATGAAGTTCGAGCAGATTGCCGAACTGCTGAAGATTCCGCTGGGAACCGCCCTGTCGCGGATGCACTCGGCGGTGCGGCGACTCCGAGAGGCCATGGTGTGCGAAGATGAGCACGAAGCAACCGAATAACGCCTGTGATTCGCTGGGCCACGAGTTGGTGCGGCTGATGTGCGCGGACGCGGCTGAGCCGGCGCCGGAGTTGCGGGCGCATCTGGCCGAGTGCGCCGCGTGTCGCGAGCTACTGGCGTCGTCGCGCGATCTGGTCGGAGCACTGCGCGTGGCGCTGAAGCCGGAGCCGCTGCCGTCGCGGCTGGCGACCCGTATCAAGGCTGAGCTGGATGAACGGACCAGCCCCGGGCGTTCGACGTGGCTCGTTCGGCTGTCGTTGGTCGGTACGGCCGCGGCGGCGTGTCTGCTGGCGGCATTACTGGGACCGTCAGCGACGATTCCTCCGACTGCCCCGATGGTCATGGAACTGTCGTCGGCCGACGCGGTGGCGATCGTGGATGCGTACGCGGCGCTGCAATGGGAGGGGACGGTGGCGTATTCGGTCGAGGCATTGTCGGAGCGGATCGAGGACGTATCGCAAACTCTGACGCCGGGCGCCGAGGCTCGGAGCGGGTTGCCGTGGGGGCCCGAGGATGACTGGGATGTTCCGGTTGGCGAGGACGAGACACGTGATACGCAGTTGGTGCCGGAGTATGCCCAGGCGGCATGGCCCGGCACTGCGGACCAATCCTTGGACGAGGTGTGAAGTGCGTGGGAGCAGAGCCATGAGATCGAGAATGGCGTGTTTGTTGGGAGTATTCGCGGTGTTGCTGGCAGCGCCGTGTGCGGCGTGGCAGCCACAGGGCCCGCCGCCGGTCGAGCCTGGTCAGAACGAGCCGCCGCCACCGCCGCAGCGTGAGCCCGGCGTGGACGAGCCGCCGCCGCTAGGTGAGCATCCAGAGGAATGGGATCGCCCGGATGGTGAGCGTGGGGCGCCGGGGTCGCCTGGGCAACTTGGACGGCATCGTCCGGGTCGCGATCGACGGCCACCCGGCATGCGCAGTCCACATGAGCCGTTGCTGCGCGCGATTGCCGAACGCCGTCCGGAGTTGGCCGAGCGGCTGGAGCGATTGCGGCGTGAGGATCCTGATCGATTCCGTGACGTGCTGCTGGATGCGCTGATGGGGCGTCTGGAGGAGACGTTGGATCAGGCCGAGAGCGAGCCGCGCCCGCCGCAACGTCCGGAGCGTGGCCCGAAGCGCGGTTCGCGCCCGGAGCGTGGGTCACGCGGGGGCGATGACGGTTCGCGCGGTCTGGTGCATGAACTGGAGCAGCAGCGGCGCCGGCTCGATCAGCGGTCGCACGAGCTGGCCGACCAGATTCGCGAGCTGGGCACTGGCAACGAGGCGGCGGGCCAAGCGCAGCAGTCGCGCGCCGAGCTGGCGCAGGTTGTCGCCGAGGAGTTCGAGGTGCGTACGCAATTGCGCCGGGTGGAGCTGGAACACGCCGAGCGCGAACTGGAGCATCTACGCCGCTTGGTCGAGCGCATTGGGCAACAGATCGAGCGCCGCGAGCGCGCGCGAGAACGCATCATCGAGCGTCGAATCGACCAACTTGTGGGAGACGATGCGGCCGAATGGTAGACACAGCGCCGGGCGGCGCTTGGCTGGGAGTGTCGCCGGCCGCATAATCCGCTCATGTGCGGCATTGCTGGAGTGTTGAGCCTTTCGCCCGAGCGGCGCGTCGATCCGGGCGCGTTGGACGCTATGGCGGCGCCGCTGGCGCATCGCGGTCCCGATGACGAGGGCCGCTACGTCGATCCGCACGGGCGCTGTGGGTTGGCGTTTCGACGTTTGTCGATAATCGACGTGGCCGGCGGACATCAGCCGCTGGCCAACGAGGACGGCACCGTCTGGGTCGCGTTTAACGGGGAGATCTACAACTTTCGCGAACTGCGCGCTGACCTGAAGCAACGCGGGCACGTTTTCAAGACCGAGTCCGACAGCGAGGTAATCGTCCACCTCTACGAGGAACATGGTGAGGCCTGCCTGGAGCATCTGGCGGGGATGTTCGCAATCGCCATCTGGGACGAGCGGCGTGGGCGCCTGCTACTGGCCCGGGATCGGTTCGGCAAGAAGCCGCTGACCTACATCGTACATGACGGTCGGCTGTACTTCGCGAGCGAGGTCAAGGCCATCCTGGCGCTCCCCGAGATCCCGCGCGATCTGGATGCCCAGTCGTTGCACCGCTACTTGATTTTTCAGTATGTGCCCGCGCCACACTCGATCTACAGGGGGGTTCGCAAACTGCTTCCGGCGCATACCCTGTCGATCGACGCCGGGCGGCCGCTCGACGAGCAGCCACAGGCCTACTGGCAGCCGCGAACTTCGCGCTTCGAGGGCTCCTATGAAGACGCCAAGGCGCGGCTGGGCGAACTGCTGACGGCGGCCGTGGAAAAGCGACTAGTGGCCGATGTACCGCTGGGCGCGTTCCTCTCGGGCGGGATCGACTCGTCGATCGTCGTGGCGCTGATGAGCAAGTTGGGAGTGTCGCCGTTGCGGACGTTCTCGATCGGCTTCGCGGACGCCCGTTATGACGAGACCGCCTACGCGCGTCTGGTGGCGGAGCGCTACCGGACCGAGCATCACGAGCACATTGTCACGCCGCAAGCGAGAGGAATCCTGGACACATTGGCGTGGCACTACGACGAGCCATTCGCTGATTCGTCGGCGATTCCAACATACTACGTATCAAAGTGGACGCGCGAGTCGGTCACGGTGGCCCTCACCGGCGACGCGGGCGACGAGTGCTTCGGGGGCTACGATCGCTACCGCGCGGCCCAGTTGGCGGCGCGCCTGGATTGCCTGCCGAGGCCGCTACGTCGCCTGTTGGCATGGGGCGCGGGCGTCGTGCCGCACAGCCGACCACGAACAGCGAGCAATCGGCTGTATCGTTTCGCCACTACGCTGGGCCAAGCCCCCGCCGAGCGTTACCTGTCCTGGGTCAGTGTGTTCGCCCCGCGAATGCTGGCGATGGGCTATCGGGACGAGTTCCGGGAGACGCTCGACTTCGACGAGCCGCGGGCGTGGTTTAGCGGACTGCACGACGCCGCCGATGGAGCGGCCCCAGAGCGGGCGATGCGGACCGACTTCGCGAGCTACCTGCCGTACGACCTGCTTACCAAGGTCGACATCGCCTCGATGGCGTGCGGGCTCGAATGCCGCTCCCCGTTCCTGGATCACGAGCTGGTCGGATTCGCCCGCTCGCTGCCGCTGGAATGGCGAATGGGCTCGCTAGGCGGCAAGCACATCCTCAAGGACTGGGCCCGCGAGTTATTACCGGATGACATCCTACGCCGGCCAAAGATGGGATTTGGCGTGCCGGTGGGCGCTTGGTTCCGCAACGAATTAAGCGATCTTGTTCGTGATCGCCTGCTGTCAGGCGATGGTCTCTGCGGCCGGGTATTCCGCCCAGAGTGGCTTCGAGAGCTTATGGACACACATTTATCCGGACGCTGCAACCACGAACACCGCCTCTGGGGGCTTCTGATGCTGGAATTGTGGCATGAGCGCTGGCGGCCGATCATGCCGCCCATGTCCGCCAACGCTTAGCTTGGGGGGGCGGTTGAGCCGATGGTGAGGGTGTGGCCCTGGCGCCAGCGGTACAGGATGGTTATAGCGACTAATGATCGTAGATCAGTCTGAGATTGATGCTCTTTTGGCGGAAGCCGATGGGCTAGCGGGTGAGGCCGCCACGACCCTGGCCGTGGAAGAGGCTCCGCCGCCGCCGCCCCCAGTCGCCCCGCCGCCGCCGCCGGGCTCGGACGTGGCTCGGATACTGAAGCTGCGTGTGCCGGTGATCGTACGACTGGCTCGGCGGCAGATGACGGTTGCGACCATCCGTGGTCTTTCGGAAGGGGCTATCATCGAATTCGAGAAGTGCGTCGAGGACGAGCTCGACTTGATGATCAACAACCGGGTCATCGGTTACGGCGCCTGTGTCAAGGTGGGCGAGCACTTCGGACTGCGGATCCTGAGGATCGTCGACCTCAAGCAGCGAATCAAGTCACTGGGTGGGGACGCGTAGCACCAACCACTATTCGTTCGAGCCGTGCGGCTGCGTGCCGCGCAGGCGGGGGATGAGCAGCCCGACTTCACGCACGCGGAGTGCCCAGGCCACGAGCAGGAACACGCCGCTGCCGATGGCCAACAGCCCAAGCGTCTCCACGCCGCGCGCCGGGATGGTGGCGGAAATGCGGTCGGCCATCGCGGACCAGGTGGGCGTGAGGGCCGCCAGCACCACAGCGGCAGCACCCGCGGCTACAAGCATCTTGGCCGCGGCCAGCCAAACGTCACGGTCAAGCAGGCGCGTGCCGAGACGCCGCTGCAACACCAGCA
>CAZUCH010000287.1:0-1398 GCA_964619045.1 uncultured Planctomycetales bacterium
GGCGACGGCTTCGTGGTGGCCCGGCACTTGCGCAACGCTGGCACACGGGAACCACGCGCCCGACCACCGAGCGGGCCGCCGCTGCCTCGAATCCGGCCTTGGGAGCCACCATCGTGACCGTGGCCGCGGCCCGAAAACAGGGCTCGTGAACCGCACCGCTATCCCCATCCAGACCGGACGGAATGTCGATAGCGATCCGCCGGCCGCGCGGGGCGGCGTTGGCCAGCTCGATCAGCTTCGCTGACACGCCGCGCGGGGCACCCTTGGACCCGGTTCCAAGCAGGGCATCAACGATGATGTCGGCCAGCTCGATGGCGGCTTCGGCGGCGGTCAGGCCGGTGTCCGTGTGGGCCTGGATCAGCGTGAACTCCATGCGCTCCAGGATGCGCAGATTGACGCCGGCGTCGCCACCGGATTTCTCGGGCGCGGCGGCCAGAATCACATCCACCCGTGTGCCAGCGTTGCGCAAGTGCCGGGCCACCACGAAGCCGTCGCCTCCGTTGTTGCCCGAGCCACAGAGAATCGCCACGCGAGCGGCGGCGGGATCAATAAGGCCTGCATATATGAACTCGGCCGTGTGCCGGCCGGCGTTTTCCATCAGCACCACCCCAGGGATGCCCACGTGTTCGATCGCCAAAACGTCCAACTCGCGGATTTCCTGGCAGGTCAGGGCCGCACCTATCGGATAGGGAATGCTCACCACGTGCTCCATCAACGAACGCTTACGATCGTGCCAGGACGCCCTCTATGAGCGCCGGCGTGATCTCATCCAAACGGTGGACCACATGCGTCGCGCCCGCCGCCACAAGCGTATCCGCGGGATGCGTGCCCGCGAGGGCCACCACCGGCATTTCAGCCGCGACTCCGGCCCGGATGCCGACCGGGGCGTCTTCTATCACCACGCACTCCGCAGGCTGGCAGCCAACACGCTCGGCCGCTAGCAGAAAGCAGTCGGGCGCCGGCTTGCCGTGCTGAATATCGACCCCCGTGACGGTGGCCGCGAAGTACTTGGCCAACTCGGCCTCGCGCAGGACCAATTCGAGATTCTCGGGCGGCCCGGAAGTGGCGACGGCCAGACGGAAGCCCGCATCTTTCAATGTTGCCAGCAACTCGCGGCAGCCGGGCATCAGGGGGACATCGCCCGTGATCAGCTCACGATAAAGGGCCTCTTTCTCGTCATCGAAGCGGCGAACGTCGTCGTCGCTCGTGTCAGAGCCCAGGATTGCACGGATGATGTCGGAACTGCGCTGTCCAAAGTTCTTCTTGAAGTCATCGGCGGCGAAGTCCATGCCGCGCCGGCGGGCGGCAAGCTGCCAACTCTCAAGGTGTGCGGGCCCGGAGTCAACCAGTACGCCGTCCATGTCAAAGAGAATGCCAATCGGCACGATCACCTCACTC